>JBJMGL010000324.1:0-13371 GCA_045807985.1 Bryobacteraceae bacterium | reverse complement strand
GTGGACATCGGTTACGGATCAAAGATTTCAATATGCCATTAACCGCCAGCGCCAGACTGCATATGACCTGGCTTCCCCAACACTCGCAAATCCCAACCTGAAATGGGAGACCACTGTAACACGAGACATCGGAACCGATTTCTCGTTCTTTAAAAGCAAGTTGTCCGGAACTATTGATGTTTATTGGAATACTACCAAAGACCTGCTGATGCTGACCTTTGAGATGATTCGCCCTGCCGGTGAGCAGGTTTGGCTGGAACTGGATAACGTTCGCTTCTACTGACGTGCGAAAATAGGAGAGGCCCACCGGAAAGGTAATCCAGAAAAAGCTTGCAAGACTCAGTAATCAATCGCAACCCGTCTATCCGTAACATCGCCATCATCGCACACGTCGACCATGGCAAAACTACGCTTGTCGACGCCATGTTAAAGCAGAGCGGACTCTTCCGTGCGAACGAGCACGTGGAAGAACGCATGATGGACTCCAACGAATTGGAGCGCGAACGCGGCATCACCATTCTCGCCAAAACAACAGGAGTCCGCTATGGCGGCACCAAGATCAATATTGTGGACACGCCGGGGCACAGTGATTTCGGCGGCGAGGTAGAGCGCGCGCTGAAAATCGTTGATGGGGTCATGTTGCTGGTGGACGCCAGCGAAGGCCCGTTGCCGCAAACCCGCTACGTGCTGATGAAGGCGCTCGAAGCCAAACTGCCTCCTATTCTGGTGATCAACAAAATTGACCGGCCCGACGCGCGGGTGCAGGAAGTATTGAACGAAGTCTACGACCTCTTCATTGATCTGGATGCGGACGAAGACCAACTCGATTTTCCAGTTGTTTACACGAACGGCAAAGCCGGAATCGCCAAAATGGACGTGAGCGAGGATAGCGATAATCTGCGTCCGCTGTTCGAGACGATTCTGAAACACATCCCCTCACCCAAAGGCGAGTCATCCGATGTGTTGCAACTTCTGGTCGCAAATCTTGATTACAGCGATTACCTGGGCCGTCTCGCTATCGGCCGCGTGTTTAACGGCACCCTTAAGTACGGCGATGAGGTAGGTATAGTCAAGCTCGACGGTTCCGTGCAAAAAACTCGCATCACGAAGCTGTACTCTTTCGAAGGCTTGAAACGAGTGGATGAGACCGTCGGCAAGCCGGGAGACGTTCTAGCCATTGCTGGCGTTGAAGGCATCACCATTGGTGAAACGATTACCAGCGCCGAGACCCCGAAAGCGTTGCCGAACATCCCGATTGATGAGCCCACCATTGCGATGACTTTTATGGTGAACAACTCGCCCTTCTCCGGACGCGAAGGCGAGTATGTGACATCACGCAACCTTCGTGACCGGCTGGACAAGGAACTGCTTACCAACGTCTCCATCAAGGTGGAAGAAGCAGGCGGACCAGACGCTTTCAAGGTGATGGGCCGGGGTGAGTTGCAGCTCGCCATTCTGATCGAGATGATGCGCCGCGAAGGATATGAGCTGCAGGTCGGGAAGCCCGAAATCCTGACTCGTACCATAGACGGCAAGCTTCACGAACCCCTTGAGCTGTTAGTGATTGACTGTCCGGAAGAGTTTATCGGCATCGTGATTGAGAAGATGGGCACGCGTAAAGGCAAGATGACCAAGATGATCAATCACGGATCTGGCCGCGTGCGCCTGGAATTTGAAGTTCCGTCTCGCGGGCTGATTGGTATTCGCAGCGAAATGCTGACCGACACAAAAGGCATGGCCATCATGAACTCGCTCTTTCACGGTTACATCGAGTGGCAGGGAGATATTGAGATGCGGCCCACGGGATCACTGATCTCGGATCGGACTGGTATTGCCACCAGCTACGCCATTTACAATTTGCAGGAGCGCGGCGTCATTTTCATCTCGCCAACAACCGAAGTCTATGAAGGCATGATTATCGGCGAAAACGCCCGCAATGCCGATCTCGACGTCAACATCGTCAAAGAAAAGAAGCTGACCAACATGCGGGCTTCCACTTCGGACGAAGCGATCCGGCTGGTGCCGCCGCGCATTATGAATTTGGAGCAGGCATTAGAGTTCATCAAGGAAGACGAATTGGTGGAAGTAACGCCCAAATCGATTCGCCTTCGCAAAAAGATTTTGAAGGCGAACCAGCGATAACGATCAGAAAGTAACCAAACTAAACTACCTTCGGCTGGAAGCCGAGGGTCTGAGAGTTGTCGATTGAAAATCGACTGTCGTCCGCAATCGCTCCCCCTCTTGCTCCTCAATGTGTATCAACAGGTTTCCGGACCAGGAGAGAGAATAGTATCTCTCTTAGTCAGTTCGCTCCGAAAGCCACAAGAAGCTTGAAAGCGCAAGGATTGTTTAACTGTGGTGATAACTCTGTCAGCGCCGGCAGACGGCTTCTCTAACCACGCACTCCGCCACCGGATACTTTCGCGCTAGGAGGCGCTTTCCTCGTCTGAGCAGAACTTGCGACGACACCTGACGACCTCGAACCGTTCCAAACTTTCATGCATCCTGTAAAGTGAATGTTAACGGCTGGCGAGCGCGGCCTCAATTGCTTGCGCCGCTAAAGGCGACATCACCGTATATCCCGCAGCATTCGGATGCAGGCCATCGTACGTTAACGCTTCCTTGAGCACGTTGTGCTCGTCCACCATAGCCGAATAGTAGTCGAGATAAATCAGGTGATTTCGCGTGCAGTATTCTTTGATCCAGGCGTTCAGTGTGACAATCTTCTCGGGCGGTCTGCGAGCGGTTTGCGGCTTTATGTAATCGCAGACCGGCATCACTGAAGCCAGCACAACTTTGATATCGTTTGCCATCGCCAATTGCGCCATGGACTCCAGATTGCCCTCGATCTCTTCTATCGTTTCCGGACCCGTGTTTCCGGCGATATCATTGGTCCCCGCCAGGATCACAACCGCTTTCGGTTTCAAAGAAATGACATCGGGCCTGAAACGAATCAGCATTTGCGGAGTGGTCTGCCCGCTGATTCCACGATTAATGTAGGGCTTGCCAGGAAAAAACGCGCCTCGGCTCCGCCCCCACGCGTCTGTAATCGAATCGCCCATGAAGACGACGCGATCCTGTCCTGCTTCTGGAGTGGGGAACTGAGAGTTGTCCTTGCGATAACGGCCGAGATTGGCCCAGTCCTGCAAGATTTTCTCATCTTTTGCTAATTGTGCTTGCAGCTTTGCCAAGCTAGTGACGGCCTGCGTCTGATTTGCCGGTGGCGTGCTCTGCGGGGCAGGAGCTTGCCCGTAAGCCCAAGGAGCAGACAGGAAGAGCACAGGCATACTTACTGACAGCAGGAATAAAGATTTCATAGGGTTCTAAGAATGGAGATTACCGCAGTTGCCGTCAGATCTCTCCATGGTCGCTACGGCGTTTTGGATCGATGTTCAACCGCTTAATCTTCTGATTGAGCGTTGACAAAGGTATCCGAAGCGTTTCAGCCGCTTCCGTCTGGCTGAAGTTTGCCGCCTTCAACGCGTCGATAATTTTTCTGCGCTCGAAATCGGCAACAATTTCAAAAAGCGACGCATCCGGCGGAAGCATTCCATTCCCATCACGCGAAATCCGCATGCCGCTCGCCTGTTGTAACTGATCAGGCAGGACATGCGCAGGTACGGAAATCGAGGTAGTCAGCACAACTGCTCGTTCCACCGCATTCTCCAGTTCGCGTATATTGCCGGGCCAGTTATGCTCCATCAAGATCTGCATCGCATCAGGCTCAAAGCTCAACACCGAGCGTCCGTCGCTATTCAAAAATTTTCCATTCTCGCGGCAAAAGCGCGTGAAAAAATGATCAACAAGCAACGGTATGTCTTCCTTGCGCTCCCGCAGCGGCGGCAGATTCAGATTGATTACGTTGAGACGGTAATACAGATCTTCCCGGAACTTTCCTTCTTCCACCAGCTTTCGCAGATCCGCATTCGTGGCGGCAATGATTCGCACATCCACGCGCACCGTTTCGTTGGAGCCAAGCGGCATGAACTCGCGATCCTGGAGAACGCGCAGCAATTTGACCTGGATTTCAGGGCCGATCGTGCCAACCTCATCGAAAAAAATGGTTCCACGGTTCGCCGTCTCGAAGTAGCCCTTATGGTTGGCGCTCGCGCTGGTAAATGAGCCTTTGACATGCCCGAACAAAAGCGATTCCAGCAGTTCGGTCGGCAAGGAGCCGCTATTGACGGGCACAAAAATTTGATCCGCGCGTGTCGAGTTGGCGTGAAGAGCCTTGGCAATCAGCTCTTTGCCCGTGCCTGTTTCGCCCGTAATCAGAATCGTGGCGCGGCTAGGCGCGACTTGCGCGACTTGATCCAACAGCCGCAGCATGCGTTCGCTCTTGCCGACAATGTTCGGAAAGGCGTAGCGCTGTTTCAGCGCCCGCTTGAGCTGGGTATTCTCCCGTTCCAGCTTGCCTTTCGAGATCATCCGGTCAATCTCAATCAGCAGTTTCTCGTTATCCCAAGGTTTCGCGAAATAGTCGTTCGCGCCGGATTTCAAGGCGCGCACCGCGACTTCCACCGAACCATACGCCGTAAGCATAAAAATCGGCGTCTCCGTGTCTCGTTGGCGCACATCGGCCAGCACGTCGAGGCCGGAACGGTCCGGCATCATTAAATCGAGCAGGACTAAATCGTAGTTGCCCGATTCAAACTTTTGCAATCCAGTTGTGGCATTTTCCGCCAGATCAACTTGATAGTTCTCGCCCGTCAGCAGAAGCTCTAGGCTTTCACGGATATCGACTTCGTCATCAATGACGAGTATGCGGCGCTGGGCCGGAGGACCGACTCGGTCAGCCGGCAAGACATGATTAGTGAAGCTCACTACAGCCGTTTTATCAGACACGCTCACGCGGAAAGCACTTCACGACGGCTCTCTACCGAACGCAAGGGCCGGGCAGCCGTGCTCGGAAATTCCAGCCGGAAGCGCGTGCCGAGGCCCGGCGTGCTGTCCACTTCAATAATGCCGTTATGCTCCTGCACAATGCCGTACGTGATAGAAAGACCGAGCCCCGTTCCCTTCTTCGGCCCCTTGGTAGTAAAAAAAGGGTCGTAGATGCGGGGAAGAAGATCAGATGGTATGCCCTGGCCGGTATCAGCTACTTCCACATGCACGAAACTGCCCTCTGCCCAAGTCCGGACATCCAGTCCTCCGCCCCCCGCCATGGCATCCCGCGCATTAATAAACAGGTTGAGAAAAACCTGCTGCAGCTTGCCCGAATTTCCCCGGATGGCGGGCAAATTTTCAGCGAGAACGAGCCGTGTCGCAACGCCTGCCTTTTGGAACTGGTGCTCCACCAGATTCGCCGTTTCGCGAATCACGCGATTTAAATCAAGCTCAACGAACTCCGTAGGCGACGTTCGGGAAAAATTCAGCAGTGAATTAACAATTTCACTCGCCCGGAACGTTTGTTTCGCGATCTTTTCGAGCAGCCTCGCTTTTTGCTCATCACCCGAAACTTGCTTCGTGAGCATCTGCGCATAGGTCGAGATCACCGCGAGGGGAGTATTCACTTCATGCGCTACCCCGGCCGCCAGCAAGCCGATGGAACTGAGTTTGTCGGCTTGCATCAGCCGTCTTTCCAGATCATCCCGATCAGTAACGTCATCCAAGATGATCAACCGGCCAATCTGGTTTAAATCTCGGGTAACAAGCGGAGCGATCGCAACATTCACAATCGATTCACGGGAAGGACGCTCACTCTTGGCCAGTTCCAGCCCGCCATAGCCGTTACGCAAAGGTTCCGGCTTTTCTCCCGAAAGATCGCCAAATGGCTGCATCGAGACCTTATAAAAATTCTGTACGCCCTGCCGTCCGCGGGCTTCTTCAAACTTTTGCGCCAACTCCGGTGAAAACAGTTCATTCAGCGGCTTACCGAGCGCTTGCAAGCGTGTAACGCCAGTCAGCTTTTCAATTTGGCTGTTCCAGCTCTCTACTCGATCATCCAAGCCAACCGCGAGAACTCCCACGTTGATCGACTCTACAATATTTTCGCTGAACTCCTTCAAACGCTCGTATTCATCAGCTTTCTGTTGCAGCGATGTATACAACCGGGAGTTTTCGATGGCAATGGCAACATAGTTCGACAAAGTCACCATGAGATCGACATCGTCACGCGATAAAAAATCGCCCTCGGTCGTGCGGCTCACGCCGAAGAAGGCAAGCGTCTTGCCGCGAGAACGGCAAGCAATATAGTAGGTGAAATCCAGTTCGGCAATGGTGTTCCGCACCGGTTGCGGCCACTGTCTGGAAAGAATGTCGTGCAGGTGCTTGGGGCGTTCAAAAAAGAGAAAAGCTTCGTTGGGCGAATGCTGCTCATCCAACGGATGTTGTAGAAAGGTCAGGTCCAGCTCTTGCGCGAGTGTCTTCCCGGAGGATCGCCCTACTTTTTTAGTCGCCGAATGCAAAAAGAATTGTCCCGTTGTCTCGTCCCGCAAAAAGAACCCAATCCGCTGAATCGATAACGTTCTTTTCAACCGGTCAGACACCTTCGCAAGCATGAGGTCCTGGTCGGTTTCCGAACTCAGCTCACGGGCAAACTCAATGAGCGTCAATCGCGCATCGTAGCGGTCGCGGTAAAAGATCCAACGGTCTAGCTGCTCCTGAACCCACTTCCGGATCGGCTGAAAGATGAAAGTCGCAAAGGCAAGGAGAACAACAAAGGCCGGAGGCGGAATAGTTTGAGTATTGAACAACACAAACATCACGCCATAGAACGTGCCAATCACGGCGAGCGTGGCCAGCGTGTAAACATAGCCCTGCTGGAAAATAATGTCCACGTCCATCAGGCGATAGCGCGTAATGGCGTAGGCCCACGTTAACGGAATCAGGCCCATCGACATCACGCTCAAGTTCATGACATGCGACGGCACCGCGCCGAAAATGTAGGGTAGCGCATAGAACAAAGTGAAAGGCAGCAGGCCAACTAGCGCCCCGTTTCGCAGATACTTGAGCTGCCGCCGGACAATCGGGTCTTCCGAGCGCGAATAATCATAGCTCAGCACCAGCGCGCCGCCAAAATATAACAAAAGCGCGTATCCGACGGAAAGACGATCCAGCAGCCAGCGAAGCTCAAGCAGCGGTGTCGCGAATTTCACCAAGCCCTCCGCCAGAACGGCAAAGAGCAGCGCAATCAGGAGCGAAGGCAAGTACAGCAGCAGATTCGTCCTGCGAGTCCGCAGCAGCCCAGGAACCATCGGGAAAGTCAGGCAAAAGTGAAGAAAGATAGCTGGAGCAAAAAGATTAGCAAGGAGGTTTCCCCAGTACATCGCCTCATCAAACGTGTTGAGCTTTCCCGAATAGTGAAAGGTAGAGGCAATAAACGAAAACAGGCAGAGGATAAAGAAGTGCAGCGACTTCGCCGCGCTCGTCCGGCGAAAGTAGACAAATAATCCAATGGCCAGGTAAGCCGCCCCGACTCCGTATTGGTAATAAACGGCTGAATCGCGTGGAGCTTCCTCGACGAAGATTTTGTCTATGACGAAATCAATGTTGTTCCGGCGCAACGTGTAGGGAGTAGGCAGGAGCGGGATCTGCTGCCACAGTGCTCGCGGCACGTCCAACTCCGAGCGGATTTCAAACTGCCTGATTTTCAGGAGCTGGTCGCCAACGCGAACACCCTTCTTGTCGCCGGGACCGCCGCTAACAATGTGCGCCGCAACGACTGCCGTTTTGCCGTCTTTCCCTTTTTGGTCAACCCAGGTCACTCCATCGTCTTTGAGCCGAAAGCTTCGCAGGTGCTGAAAGCTCAGTACGGCGCAGATTACTGCCGCTACTGTTCCGATCAGCAGGAGAGTCCCTGCAAATTGATTTCTAGGCTCGCTCACGAATCACCTGGGTAGAAACATACTACAGCACAGAATATAAGAAACCAGCAAAGCACGTTAGGAGCCATACTGTTGTGATCCGTATCTCGTTGGAAACTATAGAGTCACGACTCCCATTTTCAGTATTTTTCCCCACGACCTCTGCATTTCTGGAACTTATCTACGGATTGCGGTATCAAATGCCCGAACTTGCGCGTAACGCTTGTATCTTGCTCAGTTTTGCTCCGGGATTTGAAACCTTATTGATACGACGTTCGTCACGGGCGTTGACGTTGTAATTAAACACACTTAGACTAGATGTTGTACCCCGCAGCCCACAGAGGTGATTGTTCTTTATGAAGTATTTCCCTGCCTTCCGCCTGCGTTTTCTGGTTGGCATCTCAGCAGTTCTTGTTCTCACAACCGCCATATCCGCGCAAACCAGCTCGAATTCGGACAGCGCTACCAATGAGACCGTAGCGAAACCATTGACAAAGAAGCAGTTAGCACGCAAGCAGAAAGCGCTTGAGAAAGAGCTTGCCGGCCCGTGGAAAAAGTGGATGAATGAGGATGTTGTCTATGTCATCACGGATGAGGAAAGGACAGCATTTAAACGGCTTCGGACGGACGAAGAGCGCCAGCAATTCGTTGAACAGTTCTGGCTGCGCCGCGATCCCACGCCCGATACCGAGGAAAACGAGTACAAGGAAGAGCATTATCGCCGTATCGCGTACGCGAACGATCACTACGCGTCCGGTATTCCCGGCTGGAAAACGGATCGCGGCATGATTTACATCAAATACGGCGCGGCTGACGAAATCGAATCGCATCCCTCGGGCGGCAGCTATCAGCGGCCCTACGAAGAAGGCGGCGGTCAAACTTCCACGTACCCCTTCGAAACCTGGCGCTACCGGTACCTCGACGGCATTGGCACAAACATCATGATTGAGTTTGTTGACACAACCATGAGCGGCGAGTACCACATGACCATGGACCCTTCGGAAAAGGACGCTTTGCTGTATGTGCCGGGCGCTGGTCTGACGATGATGGAACAGATGGGCATGGCGAATAAAACGCAGCGTTTCACCCGCTCCGACGGCACGCACCTGGGAACCGGCAATCAGCCCTTGCCGCAGAGCATGAACGAATTTACCCGTCTGGAGCAATTCGCCAAACTGCAAAAAGCTCCAGCCATTAAGTTTAAGGACCTGGAAGCGGTGGTCAGTTCCTCTATTCGTTACAACACGCTGCCCATGCAGGTGCGCGCCGATTATATTCGCGTCACTGACTCCACGGTTCTAACGAATTTGACGCTGCTCTTCAAGAACAATGACCTGAACTACGCTACCAAGGAAAAGGTTTCGAAAGCGACTATTAACCTGTATGGCCGCATTACTTCCCTGACACGGCGTCCGGTGAACTGGTTTGAAGATACCGTAACGTCTGAAATCCCCGCCGAAATGCTGCAGCAAGCGATGACCGGTTCGCAGCTTTACTCAAAAACCATTCCGCTAGCTCCTGGCACCTATCGCCTGAACGTGGTCGCAAAAGACGTGGTGGGCAATACTATGAACAACTTCGAGATGGCCATTACTGTTCCGCATTACGACGAAGAACAGCTTGGATCGAGCAGCGTCATTCTGGCTGACCAACTGGAGCGCGTGCCTACAAAAAGCATTGGCGGCGGCCCATTTGTGATCCGCAGCTCCAAAGTCCGGCCGCGTGTCGGCGATAACTTCAAGCAAGGCGAGACGATGGGCATCTACACCGAGTTCTACAACTTCGGCATGGATGAGAAAACGAAGAAGCCGGAAGGTACGGTTACTTACGACGTCGTGGATGCCAGCAACCAGACCGTGCTCAGCCAAACTGAGGATTTAAGCACCATTCCGAATGCCTCTTCCTTCCTTGTAACAGTGGAAAAGAAGCTTCCTCTAAAATCGCTGGCGCCGGGCAAATACACATTAAAGCTGAAGGTGACGGACAAGCTGAAAAACCAGAGCCTCACACCTTCGGCGCAGTTTACGGTAACATCGTAGAAGTCTCGATTAACTTGTCGAGAACGCGAAAGGGCATATTGAGAGCGAGCTTCGCGGGTAGCCATTTAAGTGGAGTTATGTTGGCTTCGGCGCTGCTGGTTTTTGCAGGCCGGGGCTTTAGCGCGGATCTGTCTCTTCCGGTTGCCGGAAATTTGCTTGGCTCGGTAGCTGACTCTGCCGGCGCTCCCCAAATGGGCGTCACCATTCAACTCTTCAACAAATACCAGCGCTTGGTTGCTAAGGGCAGGAGCGATTCCGAAGGTCGCTTCGCGTTCCTATCGATACCCGCCGATTTATATTCAGTTCACGCTTCTTTGTCCAACTTTCTTCCGGTTTCACGCGAAAGAATCGCTGTTAAGGCCGGGTTGGACAGTGTCCTTGAGATTCATCTGGCGACCCTCTTTAGCAGCGTGGAAGTCAGCTACGTCCTCCCCACGGCGGCAATGTCGGACGATTGGAAGTGGGTCCTGCGCTCCTCATCCGTCACCCGTCCCATTAACCGATATCTTCCGGTTGAACTGTCAGGACAATCCCAAAGCGGGGCGCTTCATCCGCATCTTTTCTCCGAAACTCACGCGCTGTTGTCGGTGTCGGGTGGCGATGGAGGACTGGCCGACGCTGATTCATCTTCCGGCGACCTAGGCACCGGCTTTGCGCTTTCCACGAATTTTCTTGGCAAGAATCAGCTTCAGGTGAGCGGCAGCCTGGGTCAAAATGCTGCCGCGCTAGGTCCGCCCGCGATGGCATTTGGCGTGGTTTACAGCAGAAACGACGATAGCCTTCTAGGGCGTCCTCCGGAAATCACTCTCAGTCTCGCCCAGGTCGGCGGCGTTGGTTCGCAAGTACTGGCCGCGCAGAGTGCTTCGTCTAATCCCGCTTTAACAGGCTCCGCCACCCTCCGCGCTATGTCACTGAGCATATATGAAGTGGCTGACCCTTTCGATAGGGTTCATCTGGAATATGGAGTCACGGGCGAGTCGGTGGAATACATCCAGCACAAAAGCCGTATTAGCCCCTTTGCCCGGTTAACGATTGACACCGGGAAAGGGGGACAATGGATCGCTGCTTATAGCGATGGCGGACGTCCTGACGAGTTGGCGAAACATAGGCGCACGGCGGAAGCGGATCTCGGCACCTCCTCGGATGAAGATCTCGCGACAGCTATGAGCACACTTGCGAAGTTGCCGCAAATCTCAAACAGAAACGGACGCCTCCAACTGCAGCGGACGCAAAATCTGGAGATAGGTTATAACAAAATCTCCCGTACCCGTACCTATGCCCTCAGCGCGTTCTACGAAGATGTGACGAACGGGCGCATGAATGTGGCCGGAGATGTTTCGGCGCTGGATTCTCAAAATCTTCTATCCGACAATCTTTCGAAGACCTCGACCTACAATATTGGCGGTTATCGGCGGACTGGTTATCTTGCTTCGGTCAATCAGAAATGGGGCGAGCGGGTTCACACAACTCTGGCCTATGGCCGCATGGGCGGTTTCACGGCGGATGCGGCCAGTCTTGCCGCTAAGATAGGCGATACCAGTTTTCTCACGGGCAAGAATCCTAACATGGCGGCAGTCAATATCAAGGCAACTGTTCCCGCTGTTGGAACGCAGATTACAGCCGATTACGGCTGGGTCGATAGCGGCACGATTGTTCCCCGCCATGTGTTTGCCACTCAGGACGTATATATGGCTCCTGGCCTCAACATCTACTTCCGTCAGCCTGTGCCTTCTTTTTTCGGTCTGCCCGGCAGGTTTGAAGTCACGGCTGATCTTCGTAATATGCTGGCGCAGGGATACCTTCCCTTTGACACTGGCGGTCACCGCCTTCTCATGGTGCAGGCTCCTCGCGCGATTCGCGGTGGACTGAACTTTATCTTCTAAGCAGCTGTTCATGCTCCGGGTTACGTCCTTGGCTATTGTTCTATTTGCCTTCGGATCTCCAGCCGGTCAGAAATTCCATGATCTTCATGGCAAGCTGGTTGCTCCCTTTTCCTCAAACGCCCGCGCTCGCGTCTTTTTGTTTGTCCGGACAGACTGCCCCATCACCAACCGCTACGCCCCCGAACTCCAAAGAATTGCCGCCAAATTCAACGGGACACAAACAGATTTCTGGCTGGTCTACCCGGATGCAACTGAGCGCGCACAGTCCATTGAGAAGCACGTAGAGCAATATAAATTTCCCGGCACGGCCCTTTTCGATCCCAAGCATCAACTGGTGGCCCTAGCCCACGCGGTTGTTGCTCCCGAGGCTGCCGTGTTTGATCGTGCGGGCGAGCTCACCTATCACGGCTGCATTGACGATCGCTACGCTGATCTCGGCAAATCTCGACCGGGCGGACCGCAAACGCATAATTTGGAAGAAGCTATTGCCCGCACCCTGAACGGCAAGCCGGTGCTGCCTTCGGAAACACGGGCAATTGGCTGCTCCTTGGCAGATATTGGGTAAGGATCGATATCAGTTGAATCTCCAACAACTTCGCAGCGCACCTCAACCTAGGAACAGCACGGGTTCAAAGGCCGTCTAGTGAAGCAACTCTTTCCATAATTTCTCCCCTTCTGGCTCTTCTCTCGTAACAACATCAATAATTTTCGTCTGGTTCATCGTATGCATGATCTCTTCGATTTCCTCGGGTGTCATAGGCATTCCGCCAAATGCTCCCAGCAGGAGTGTGAAACCAAGCAGAAGCTTACGCAAACTGCCTTTCAGAAACATGTCTTCTCTCTTTCCTGATCGAAAAGTGAATAGCAACAGGGGCAGATACACTGGCGGCACCTGCTTTCCAGAAGCTCTTAAGTCAATGCAACTCTAGGAAAGGAGAATGGCAGGAGGAGGCCGCTGGGAAAGTGGTCGGAAGAGGAAAGCGGTAACCGAAAAGTCGCGGCTGCTCCTGGGGAATAATAACGAACCTGCGCTTACCGGCAACGCACAGGAGATCTGAGTCGAATAACAGCGCGTCTCGGCATCAACTGAGCCACGCCGGTGGTTCGCAATTACAATTTTTCCGGCGGAAGGAACAGAACGCTCCGCCCGGTAATAGGAATGCTGTTGCTGAGAAACGCTCTCGAATTTCGATCCTGAAATCGCCGGGAGAGAGAAGCAGGCAAACAGTAGCGAAAGCAACACAAGAACACAAAAACGTTGGCGCGTGATCAATGAGCTGCTTACGCCGGTCATCAGCTTAAGAATGCCACAGAATGCGCCATCACGCCATGGCGATGCAATGTTCTCAACAGGCTCCTGTGAGCATGTGTTATCAATAAGGGTCGCGATATTAGTTGCTTGCTCTTGACTCCGTGTTACTGCTCATCTGAATCAGTGGCCGTAAACGCCTCCCTTGTCAATGAACTGAATGCCATGTTCCATCCAGTCCGACTTAGGCGCACCCTTTAGGTAACGTGAGTTCGGTGGGGTTTTAAATCGTCACCGCCGCTAAAAGCAGACGTGGGGCTTGGGTTTCGGTGATGGTCGACAGATCCAAGGCTGGTTTCTTGGGCTGAAAGGTGTAGGCCACCACCGCCGCCAGC
>JBJMGL010000323.1:0-2301 GCA_045807985.1 Bryobacteraceae bacterium | reverse complement strand
CGTCTTTTTAGTACGGTTCTGAAAAGCAAAACCGAGAGCCATAACTCTCAGCCAAGCACTGCTCAGGTTTGAATCTCTTTTGGAGCAGCGAGAGTAATACAAGCAGTCAGCCGTCGCTGGAAGTTGTTCATCGTACCGCACTGCTGACCCGCTGGCCAAGCTACGAACGACGTTTGACGTGATACTTTTGCAACGATTTGCCTGCGCGAAAGCCTAAAGCGGTACCAGGGGGGGCTCGCAGCAGTTCTCGTTTTTCGAGAATGAACTCGGCAGCTAGATCAACGTGGTCGCACAACAACAACCCGCCGCTTGATCCTACGTGCTTTTCAAAATAAACCAGCGCGCCCGCAAGGCTGAGTTCGCCGGCGACCGACCAATCATCCTTTTCGGGAAGAGTGTACTTAGGCGGCTGACGCCACAGATGATACCAATGGGCCTCACGCGCGGCTTCTTTGACTGGAGGCAGTCTCATCAGAGTTTCGAGGCCATCATCAACCGACCGCAAGATGCTCAACACTGCCGCCTGATCCGCATCTTTCCCGGTCATTTCGAGGAGGCGCGCAATCTCAGTTCGCTTGGCGAGATAGTTCATCGCTGCTTCCATCACGACCGTTACAGGACCCGGGATTGCGCTTACTCCAGCCTCCCATCTGCGGATACAAGCGTCGTCATCAACACGGAGCATCCGCGCCAAGCCATCAGCGCTCAAACCCAGCGCCTGTCGCGCCGCTCTTAGAGCCTCAGGGGAGCGTACAATTTCTGGCAGGTCGGTCATTGCTCGCCTTCGGGTTCGTCAGTCCCGAGATATATTCCCGATCATTATCGGCGATTTTGACCACCGTGGAACGTCTCCGTAGTTGATCCTATGACGAGACTAACTGACGTACGATTGTCAGGTTTGGCGCGCATCACAGCCGATGTTATCACCGGTGAGAAGCATCAAATGTGAACTGGTTCACAAATCGGAGGCGAATAGCCGGCACTCGCTAACAGCCGCTTAGGTTGTCCATCTCTGGGATGCCAAATGCCGGTTCCGCTTAGGCGTCCCCACGATGATCTTGAGTGCTATTTTGTACATACGCCGGAACGAATAGCCGGTCTTGGCGTCCTGCATCGTAGGATAGTGGGGAGTTACGGCGGTCGACAACCGCCCTAATGCGGGAGCGCATCGCGCCATCCGGAAGACCACGAAGCCCGCCAGAGGTGGCAAAAAAGGGAGCGTCAGAATGGCAGTTGTATTCGTGGAGCCCCGTCCAAAAGGCAAGACTGAGGGCAGCCCAATTGCGGATTATGTCGTTGAGGATCACGCGGATCATGTAATGGCGACATTCCAAACCCAAAACGATGCGATTGTTTGGGCGATAAAGAATGGGCACACACCGCACGTTGCGCGCGTCCGACATCTCAATGATAAGAAAAAGCCCGATTATTGGCGGGCGGCTTGACGGTCGACGCTAGCCGTTGATGCGGCGATTGCAACCTCATTTGCTCGTCAGCGCGCGCCCAAATGCTTATTTGGTCCAGGATGGGCGTTTGTGAGAGAGCCGAAGTTCGGAAGTAAGACCAGTCAAATCGGTTTAGGCCGGCCTCCATGAAGCGAGTCTTCACCGCTTTCGGTGCAGTCGCGGACAGCAGGACTTAGTCTAATATGCTGCTGTTTCCCTCGCCAAGCCTGAGCGCGATGATATGAATGAGCTACCCGAACACGGCGCTGGGGACATCCTCTTTCTCAGCGCTGGCGAGCAACGACACGCAATGCATCGCCGGGCAGCGGTCGCTGCAGCGCTTTTGCCCACGTTTCAGGACACCCGAATTTAGACGTCGCACTCTTCATCGGCATGAAAATCACGGGCATGGCGTTAGGGCGGATGGGCTGGGCGTTCGGCCCAGTCGTCGGGAGCCGTGACCAGATGCCGGCCCCGCGATCGGCTCAGGTTTCATGGCCAGCGAGTCACCTCAACCTGGTCACCGCAGGTTCAGATAAGAACCCGCCGGCATTTGCTCAGTCCAATAAGCCGGAGCAATTTTCGCGCATGGGACCTGTGCAAAGGCATCTTGCACCGGGCGGACCTTCGCCCAAGGAGGCCCATAAACTCCGCTATAGGGCTTAGGTGCGCCCGCGTGGGCAAGGGCGGTCGACCCAAACAAGGCGAGTACGGCAGCTATATGCAACATCCGCATCGAACCCTCCATCGAATGTACTGCAATGAACCTGTGAAGCGGCGGAGGAAATTCCAGGTAATCCTACAATTCTTCACCAACAAGTGAATGGATGGGCGGACTGAAGGAGCGCAATTGTTT
>JBJMGL010000322.1:0-1957 GCA_045807985.1 Bryobacteraceae bacterium | reverse complement strand
GGATTTTCAGAACTGGCAGGAAGAACGAGGTCACAGCTTCATGGAGAAGTGGGATCCGCACTACACGCCTTTGGTGGAAGTTCATGATCCCGAGCAAGAGGGGCAATCCGGCGGGCTTCTGCTTGCACGCTACGGCAAGGGTTTCTATGTCTACAACGCCTTTGCGCTGCACCGGCAGCTTCCCGCGGGTGTTCCCGGCGCGTACCGTCTTTTGGCTAACCTTGTGAGTCTGAGCAAGAATCCGGAGTGGCACTGACGAGTCGTTTCGAGCATCTTCGTAGCTTCGTCCGGAATCTGTTCGAATAGGTAGGTAACTATGTCAGTTCGTACTTGGAAGGCCCTTTCCGCTAGTCTCCTGTGGTGCACCCTCGCGTTTGGGGCAGCAAAGCCCTTTCCTGACCCGGCTTACGACGCTCCGAAAGCCTCAAGCAAAGGCAAGGAAACCGCAGTGCTCGCGGGCGGCTGTTTCTGGGGAGTTGAGGCAGTCTTCGACCATCTCAAAGGCGTCCACGATGTTGTGTCGGGTTTTGCCGGCGGCGAGAAGAATACCGCCCGTTACGAGGAAGTAAGTACCGGGCGGACCGGGCATGCTGAATCGGTAAAGGTGACGTACGACCCGTCTCAGATTACCTACGGCGAGTTATTGAAGGTGTACTTCGCGGTGGCCCATGATCCGACCGAACTCAACTATCAGGGCCCGGACCATGGAACGCAATACCGTAGCGCCGTCTTCTATGCGAACGATGAGCAGAAGAAGATTGCGACCGCCTATATCAAGCAGCTTGATGAAGCCGGCATCTTCTCCCACCCGATCGTCACTCAAGTCGTTCCGCTGAAAGGCTTTTACGCTGCGGAAAGTTACCACCAGAAGTACCTCCAGAACAACCCCACGGATCCTTACATCGTTTACAACGATCTTCCGAAGCTGGCTGCTCTGAAAAAACAGTATCCGCAGATGTGCCGGCGGTAGCTCACGGCGAGACTGGCTACTTTGTTATAACGCCGCAGGCGATTCGGTCGCCGGCGTTCCCGGCAGGATCTGATTTCATATCGTCTGCCTTGGCATGAATAACGAGTGCGGTCCCGCCGTTCGAGAACACGGAGTCGGCGCCATCGCCAAGTGAAGCGTTAGAAGCCACAACGGTTGTCTTGGCCGTGCCATTCTTCCCGACGGTGAAATTCATCATGTCACCTGCGTGGGGGCCGTCCGGGTTTTGCAGACCGTGCTTCTTTTTCTCGGGATTGAAGTGCGGACCTGCGCTGGTAAATGCCGGACCTTCGCACTTTGCATTCTGGTGGAGATGGATGGCGTGCTCGCCCGGCGGCAAGTTCTTAAAATTCAGCTTTATATTAATTCCGTTTGCCCCGGATTTGCCGACAGGGCTAAGGACAGCAGTTCCGATGTTCTCTCCCGACGCATTCGCGACGGACACCTTGGCAGAGTCGGCTGCTTGGAGGCTGAGAGCCCCGGCGGCAGCGGCTAGAAGCATTACTGATGTTCGATTCATAATCCATCCAGCATATACACTCGGGCCTCTGCCCGTGATTAAAGGTATGGCCAATAGCGTCCGGGTAAAAGGTTATTGGCATGAGTTTTCTCTCTTTATTCAGAAAATGTTCTGACCCAGGAAAAATCTCATATTGACGGTCGCCCGGCCTAAGGCCTACAATTCAATTCACCCTGGAGGCTCCATGCCAACAAATCAGGTAAGCTGCGGCCCCGATTATTCCAAGACGTTCTACGTTCTGCCTAAAAACATTTCGGCAATTCAAGCCTTTCCAGACGGTGAAGGCCGGCTACGGATGGGCACCCTGATACAGCTTCCCCAAGGAGCGAAAGTAGAGATGAGCGGAGAAGGCTTTGATGGCCGGACCGCGCGCATTTCCTGGGAAGGCGTGTGTTACTTCATCTTCCGGGACGACATACAGGAAGATTGCCTGTATCGCATCAATGCCG
>JBJMGL010000321.1:0-15289 GCA_045807985.1 Bryobacteraceae bacterium | reverse complement strand
CCCTTCCGGCATCGACGGGAGTGCGCCCATAATTCACCTTCCGATCCTCTGCTCAGTCTACATGCCTGTATCCGTCTAATAGCGAATTGGTATTAGGCATAAACAAAATGACTGCCCTAAGCGAGATTTCATTGCAGATATCAAGGGCTTTTGAGGCTATTCCTATGAAGTAAAAATTAGCTTTTAAGAAAAATGCCCTAGATGCTTCTGAAGCATCTAGGGCATTTAGCCTTATTGAGCCTGTTTTACGCTGGTTGCGGGCTTTCTCCGCCGACTAGACCAGGAAGGTTGCCCGGGTGCGGCGCAATCACTCCTCCATCTGGAGGTGTAGCGGTAGTTGTCGGCTTGGGGCTGCCAGCCAGCTTTTGCAATGGTTTGCCATTAATAAGATCCAGGACCTCTGAACCGTCAAGAACTTCCCGCTCCAGAAGCGCCTCGGCGATCCGAACCATAGCTTCAGAGCGTTGCTCGATGATTTCCTTTGCCGTATTATAAGCATCTTCGACCAATTTGCGAACCTGCTCATCAATTTTGATGGCAGTTGCCTCGCTGTAATCACGATGCTGGGCAATTTCACGGCCTAGGAAAATCTGCTCATCCTTTTTGCCGAAGCTAAGGGGGCCTAATTCGCTCATACCCCACTCGCAAACCATCTTATGCGCCATTTCCGTGGCACGCTCGATGTCATTGCCTGCGCCTGTAGTCATCTGGTGCAAGAAAATTTCTTCCGCAATACGACCTCCCATCAGGATGGCAAGTCGTGTCTGCAAGTAATTTTTGTCGTGGGACAGCTTGTCATCGAGCGGTAGCTGCATGGTTAAGCCAAGCGCCATTCCGCGCGGGATGATCGTAACTTTGTGGAGCGGGTCGGCGTGTTCCAAAAGCGCAGCAACGAGAGCATGCCCAGCTTCATGGAAAGCGGTCATCCGCTTCTCTTTTTCGCTGATAATCATGCTTTTTCGCTCAACGCCCATGAGCACTTTATCTTTAGCCAACTCGAAGTCGTATTGCGTAACAACCTTGCGATTCTGCCGGGCAGCGATCAGGGCAGCTTCATTTACCAAATTGGCAAGATCAGCGCCAGCAAAGCCCGGCGTGCCGCGGGCGATTACCGACAAATCAATATCATCACCAAGCGGTGTTTTCTTTGTATGTACCTTAAGGATGCTTTCACGGCCGCGCACATCAGGCCGGTCCACAACGACGCGCCGATCAAAACGGCCTGGACGAAGCAGTGCCGGATCTAGTACGTCTGGGCGGTTCGTAGCAGCAACTAGAATAACGCCTTCATTCGATTCGAAGCCGTCCATTTCAACTAGCAATTGATTCAATGTCTGTTCACGCTCGTCGTGACCACCCCCCAATCCAGCGCCACGATGACGGCCGACAGCGTCGATTTCATCAATGAAAATGATGCAGGGTGCATTTTTCTTTCCCTGTTCAAACAAATCGCGAACACGGCTGGCACCAACACCGACGAACATTTCAACAAAATCTGAACCGGAAATGGAGAAAAATGGAACGTTAGCTTCTCCTGCAATGGCCCGCGCCAGCAGCGTCTTGCCGGTACCCGGAGGTCCAATCAGAAGCACACCTTTGGGTATGCGACCGCCCAGCTTCTGAAACTTCTGAGGCTCACGGAGAAATTCTATGATTTCCTGCAACTCTTCCTTCGCTTCTTCAACACCAGCAACATCTTTAAAAGTTACCTTTTTCTGTTGTGAAGAGTGAAGCCGGGCACGGCTTTTGCCGAAACTCAGAGCTTTATTGCCGCCGCTTTGCATCTGCCGCATCATAAAGATCCAAAGGCCAAGCAGAATCAGCACCGGCACAGCGTTAAAAAGAATCCCAATCCAGCCGCTACCGGTGGAATCCTTCCAACTGTATTTAACGCCTTTCTCCTGCATAACTTTGTAGATCTCTGGGTAGTTAGGAGGAATAACTGTATGGAATGACCTTCCATCGATTACCGTGCCTTGCACATCGGTGCCCGTGATCTTGGCTTCTTTAATCTTGCCGTCCTGAACTTGTGCAACAAAATCCGAGACAGACAACTCCTGTGGCGTGGGACCACGGCCGGTCTTTACAGCCATGTACACCAAAACAACCGCACAGATAATAACTACCCAAAAGACTGCGGTTTTTACATTTGAACTCATTGATTCACCTTACCCCTGACAAACCTGCTGCCAGTCCGAGTGCAAGCACCCAGTTTCAACCTCTTTAATGAGAGACGTTGATCTACTACCTTTCGATTCACTTACAAGTCTGATTCGTTTTGCTCCATCCATGGACGGTAAAGAATACGCACCTGACAACGACTCTCATCCGAGGCGCTAAAACTCGCCGCAGTTCCAAAGCGGCGAACCCAAACTATCTCACTACCTGCAACGACCACTGGCCAATGACGTCGCTCCCAAAGTAAAACTCTATAGTCCTGAAAAAGCGTTTTTACCTTTTCCGCAGTGGTATGGCCAGCTCGCAGCAGCTTGTCGCCAGGCTCCCAATTCCGAACTTGCAAATTCACTGTGGTCAAAGCCTCACCATTTAGATGCGCCTCTTCCGTCCAAAAGTCTTGTTCATTCTTGAAGTTAACACAATTTTGACCATCCGGATTGATTCGGATAATTTTAAGTTCACCGGCTCCGAACGGCAGTTGATAACTCATCCCAAGTTGAATATTGAAGCTATAACTACGACCCTGTTTAAGAGCTTCCGGCTGACAAAGCAGCAGGCAATCGAAAGAGCGCAGCGCATCCAGCCCGGGAATGATTACCCGGTCATGTCCGTGTGAACTTTCACTAATGGCCAGAATTGTGTCAATATGGGAAAAATCAATTGATCGTAGATCTCCCCGAACTTTGCCTATAGCGTAGCGGATCACCCTGCGCTTTAAAGCTAAGTGCAAAGTTTTGAAAGCCTTAAGCTCAATTGTGATACCCAGGTGAGTGTTCCGGGAAAGCTGCCGGAAAATCCGCTCGACCTTCCGATACCAATACGCCTCTTCTTCACGCGCAATATTGGCGGTTCCAGCCAGAATACCTTCTAGATTCGAATTAAAACTGCGGACAAGTTCGGGAATCGTTTCGAGCCGGAGCCGGTTTCGCGTGAAACGGACGTCATTATTAGAAGAGTCATCCCGCCAGATAATTTGATTTTGTTCAGCGAATTTCCGCACCTCCTCGCGGCTGGTCGTGAGGAGAGGCCGGATCAGCCCGTCTGTTGATGAAAGCGGCATTCCAGCCAAACCAGTCAGGCCTGAACCTCTTAGCAGCCGCAGGAGCACTGTTTCAGCTTGGTCCGTTCGAGTATGGCCTAGCGCAATTTTTTGCAGATGATGATCCTGCATTGCTTGACGGAAAAAGGTCCGGCGAGTCCGTCGGGCTTCTTGTTCCAAGTTGCCGGCGCGAACTGGCCCGTGTTTAACCAGTATGGGGATGCTATATGCATTTGCCAGCTGGCGTACATACTCCTCGTCGGCATCCGATTCAGAACCTCTAAGCTCGTGATTAACATGAAGAAGCGTCAGTTCGATGCGGAATGTGCCCATCAGCGCGTGAAGAATATACAAGAGGACAACTGAATCAGCTCCGCCCGACACAGCGACACCGAGACGGTGGCCCTCGGACAGCATGTTATAACGAGGGATTATCTGAGCGACCCGATGAACTAAATTGTCAGCCAACATCGATATTTTAGGTCTTTGGCGTTTTCCCATCTCTTTCAATGCAACTAAATTCATCTTTAACGGAGCCGGAGCTACAAAGGTTAGCTGCTGATATCAAGATCCTGCTCATGGATGTCGATGGCGTGTTGACGGACGGGCGGCTTTACTTCCTTCCTGGCCCGGACGGCAAAATGGTTGAAACAAAAGCGTTCGACTCACAGGACGGAATCGCGCTGCGCTGGCTTTCCTGGTACGACGTCAAGACCGGAGTGATCAGCGGACGCGATTCTCCCGCTACACTGGAACGCGCGCAACAAGTCGGCATGACTTGGGTTTTTCAAGGGCATATCGAAAAGATTCCGCTATTTGAAAAGATCATGTCGGAGGCAAACGTATCTTCGGAGCAGGTAGCCTATGTTGGGGATGACTTAACCGATGTTGTCATTATGCGGCGCGTTGGTCTTTCCTTTGCAACAGCGAACGCGCGAGCGGAAGTAAAAGCCTCGGCGAAAGTCGTGACTGGCTCTCCAGGGGGGGCAGGGGCAGTCCGGGAGGTTGTGGAAGTGCTTTTGAAAGCTCGTGGCGTTTGGGGCGAGTTGCTGAAGAAATACGAGGTTTCTATCTGAGCGAAAGGGTCGGCCTGGTTATCTCCACCAAGAGCGCTCCCGGTGTACTGCACGAGTTGACCGGCGTGATTGCAAGCCATCAGGGAGATATCCGGTCTGTATCTATTGTCGAGGACCTGCCTGTTCAAACTCGTGTTTACTTCGAGTTAGATTTACCAGGTTCGTCTCAGGCATTGATCGCCGATTTGGAAAAGTCGCAGGTTGTCAGCGCTGTCGAACCGGTAGAATCTCTGCAAAGAATCTATGGCAAGAGAATCATTATTATGGGCGGCGGTGCCCAAGTCGGGCAGGTAGCGCTGGGAGCCATCTCCGAGGCCGACCGTCATAATATTCGTGGTGAGCATATCTCAATCGACACCATCCCGTTAGTCGGTGAGCATACTCTGGCAGCCGCTGTACGAGCAGTACGACGGCTCACGCGGGTACGCGCCTTAGTGCTGGCGGGCGCTCTCATGGGCGGAGAAATTGAAGCCGCCGTGCGGGAAGTTCGTAGTGACGGCCTTTTGGTTATTAGCTTAAATATGGCTGGGAGTGTACCGGATGCATCAGATCTTGTGGTAACTGATCCTGTGCAGGCGGGCGTCATGGCGGTAATGGCTGTTGCTGATACCGCCAAATTCAAGATCGAACGTCTTAAGCGTCGTATTTTTTGAATGCTACTTCACTTCAAAGGAGAACTCGCGAAGTAAATCTCCTGAAGCGCCATTCTTATCGGATGCATAGAGGCGAAGTAGATAACTGCCCTCCTTGCTGATTTCGGGCAACTTGGCATCCACTTTTTCGTGACTGATGGCGTTGCTGCCTTTCCAGATTTGATTTCCTTCGGCGTTTACAACTTCAACACTGACGGGTTCTGATGGCAGATCCTTTGCATTCAAATGCAAGAGCAAAGGACGTCCCGCGGGAATAGCCGTTGTTTCTGATCCGCGATAGGCCGAAACTTGTGCTTCAAATGGCGAAACACTGGCGAACCTCGGAACAATGGTAACTGTGAGCGCTAGCGCTGCGGTTGCGCCAGCCAGGGACCAACTGTGAGATTTAAGCCAAGTCCAGCGTGAACTCTTTTCCCTTGCATAATTCTCAGCGACAGTTTGATTGTGTAGCTCAGTCAGTGCAATCTTAGTGGCCGCGATTTGAACTTCTAGCTCTTCCAGACGGGCCACGCAAGAATCACAGGCGAGTATGTGTGTTTCCATGCTCTCCAGCTCTTCTTCCTGCATTTGGTGCATCAGAAAACGCTCGAGTGTTTCTTCCGTTGGGTGTTGGACGTATTGCTGCATATCGATAACGGAACTGGTTCCTGCCTTTCTCATGGAAATAAAGTACACTCAACTGGCCTGAGATCTCATAAAAACCGAGAAAATTCCGTTGCTCGCCAGTTTTTTCCTGCCAATCTCTCCAAACTTCGTTTTAGCCCTTGACTTTAAAAGTCGAAATTGCGTTTCAGTTAAAGACATTTCGCGGCAGATCTGCTCTTGCGGCTGTTCCTGGAGATAGAAGCGCACCAGAATATCCCGATCACGCTTCGATAGACCTTCTAAAGCGCTCTTCATGAGCTCGGCTTTTTGGCGAACGATAGCTTCCTGCTCTGGATTTTGCTTCCGGTCCACCACCGTCACGCCGCTTTCCAAATCTGTTTGCTCCCGGCGGGTATGCACAACCTGTTCAATATAGGCTGCGACTTGCCTTCGCACGACAGTACGCACAAAGCCCATTAAGCGCTCTGGTTCCCTCAAATCACCGCGTTTGATAGCATTCACGACAATCAGGAAAGTGTCATGAACTTTGTCTTCCAATTCCTGGGGGCCAAGTTGTCGGCAAAGATAGTAGCGAATACCACGGCTGAACAGCTTATAAAGTTGCTCCATTCCAGCCTCTTCACCTGCTTTGATTTGACTCACAAGCGTTCCCCACTCGGCAGGTGACAGAGTTGTTCGCGCGTTCGGTTCCCGAGTGTTCGCGGTTGGCTGGGGCGCAGACCCGGATGGTGCCGGGTTACTGGTCGTTTGACTGGCCGTCATAAATTTAAGTCATTCCTTGGAGATAATTGAATAAGCTGCCCAGAATGAGGCATCACTGCGATATCCTGTGCTGCCTTGCATATCGGATTGAGTTTGTTGCAGTGCAACCGCTGCCCTCTGAGCCATGGGGCCGGATGTCTTCTGGAAATGGCTGTAGAATGTTGAAAAGAACTGGCCGGAGTCATCAGGTGTGGGCCATGCGCTGACAATCACAGCCGAGGCTCCGGCCAGCAGCCAAGCGCGGCTTAGGCCGACGAGACCTGCGCCAGGAAGCACCTCGCCCTGCTGTGATGCGCAGCCGCTTAAAACCACCAGACTTCCTTGCGTCCGATAAGTTGCAACCGATTCTGCTGTAAGGAGTTCCGGGATATTATCTTTGGTTAAACTGAGCGCCAGAGCTGCTTCTCCGGGGCGCTCTTTAGGACTAACAACATGAACAGCAAAATGAAGGATCGCGGGAGGGGCTGCTAGCACCTGCCGAAGCTCCGCTCCGGACGCCCTTTTCCCAGTCAGCATTTCGGCTTGAGGTAGGCCACTGGCTTTTGCTGCTTTTTGAATTTCGCGTTCGCTTCCAACTAGTCTCGCGAGAGTCGTTAATGAGTTTGTTGGTTTGGATGTGCCGGGTGCTGGAGCATGTTCCGCGCGAGCATCCGCGCGATTGTAAATGGGGTCTCCAATTCCGACAAAGCGAGGGGAAACCTTTTGCGCCCGAGGTGAGCAGACAAGTAAAGCGCTAGGAAGGAAACGTAAAGTATGGACAGCCGCTAACGGCTTAAAAGCGCCGGCGGTCGTGTGAGCAGGAAGCGCGGAGAAAGGGATTTTATCGAGCAGCTTTCCATCAACGGTTAAAAGCCAATTCGGTTTGCGCGCGAAGGAGGGGGCAACTTTGCCGAACAACGAGGAACCAAACTTTTGGCCGATGGAGTCGCGGTTCGGCCACTTCTCAGAGATGGCTCTTGAGAAATCGTTTGCTTCCTTTTCGATGGTTTCTTGATTCGGCAACTCGTACAGCCTCAATTCACTACTTGTAATAGCCCACAGGAGAGATTTCCGGCTGCCCAAGCTAAAACTGAGCAAAGCTTCGTTTCCGCCTAGTCTGGACTGGATATCCTTAAGTGAATTCTGGTGCCGATTGATCTCAGCGCCTTGCAAAAGATTTTGTTTTAAGCCGATTCTGTTCTCGAAATCGCTTAATTCCGCACGAATTTGAGCTAGTTTCCTTTCATTTTCGCGGCTTTTGGCGGGGTTGCTGGCTAGTGTAACATCGGCCTGAGCCGTTTGAAGCCGCTGGAGCAGTTCATAATACTGCGGCGAGAGGAGAAACTTCTGGCTATAGGATCGGGTTAACTGTTCACGCAAGCTAGCGGCACGATTACGGGCAAGCACCTCGAAAGCATCGGCCGCGAGCGATTGATTATTGCGTTGAAGCGATAACTCGGCTGCAAGCTCGGCGTAGTCATGATAAACGTCGTGCAGAATCGCTACCGTGCGTATATTGGTCGCGTCGCCTGGAAGAGCACTCTGCCGCCAAGCATCTGCGGCGCTTACAGCGCGGCGGAATTCAGCGAGAGCCTTATCCTTTTGATTTAGGCCAAGCAGAATTTGGCCTCGAACGTAAAGAGGATAATACAAAGGATCCGTTTTTAGCTCCTTACTTCCCGAAGTAAGGGCTAAGTTAATGTGTTCTAAGGCTGAACGAAGAAATGACTGCCCTTTTTGAAGTTCTAATTCGGCCAAATGCTCTTCTGAGATCGCAAGGTTGTCACTATCCCTCTGTTTTCTCCGGATTTCATATGCACGCCTGAGCGCAACCTCTGCTTTAGGGAGATCACGGGCGATTACCAGCCAGATGCCGAGACTATCAGAAGCTTTAGCCTCATCCTCAGGAAGATTGTTTTTCTGAGCAATGTCGGCTGCTTGGGTAAACGCCTCTACTCCCTCGCGGACTGTACGAGGGTGCTTACCATCAGGAAGGTAGTTCAGGCCAAACTGAATTTCACCTTTATTGATTAAAGCCCGAACCAAGTAGTCTTTTCTTGGCGAGTTTTTTGAAAACTCAACAGCTTCGTTCGCTGCCTGCTCTGCAGCCTGAAAATTCCCGAGCTGAGAATATATCAGTGACCGATTACTGGCTAAGCCTCCGAGAACCGCGTTGTTTTTTGCACGTGATGCAATTGGATGTGCTTTGTCCAATGTGTCGAGCGCTGCCGCATATCGGAAGGAACGAATTTCGCAACCACCTTTGGAAAGTAACGCTTGCGCCTGTAGATCAAAGTTTCCGTTGACTCGTGCAACTTCCGCAGCACCACGGAAGGCACTAATTGCATTGGAGTACTGACCAGCTCTACGCAGTTCTTTGCCTTGCGCCATGAGTCGATCAAAAAGGGTGAGACTAGGAGAAGGTTGCTGGGTTTGGCCGACTGCAAGTAGGCCGACATGCACATAGCAGAGCAATTCCAGCAATTTGAAAAGCAGCTGCGATCCTAGCAGCTGCTTTTTATTAAATAGGAAAAGCAGAGATTACCCGGAAAATGAATGAACTTCGGACAATACTCTACCATTATTAAGGAGGAACACAAAACGGATTGTGTTCTTAAAATTTAATTTAGAAACTTAAAAGGGACTGAAGAACAGCGACAATAGCGTCAATGATAACTGGATGATGCATGATATTAAATCCTTGAAAGCGATGAACTTAGAAACCGCAGAGGATCTGCAGAACGGTTACAATGGCGTCGATGATTACTGGGTGATGCATGGCTGATGTCCTTTACGCACACACAGTAGCCGGGGCAAGACCCTATCCGGAGTAAAAATTACCGTGTAAATTGTTCATAACAAGGCAGAAATTTTTTCCTGTTCTGCTGTGAATAGGTAATTTTTACGGTTCGGAAGAGAATTTTGATTCGTTTTGGGTTCGAAATTCACCTTTACAGCCGCTGCACCATAGGTAAATTCGCTATACTCAGGCTGTAGCCGGTTAAGTTCCCGCCCGGGGCGGGAGTGTGCCCGATGGCGGAATTTTGTAAATGCGAAAAGACCATGGGTGAACTTTTCTGCTACTCTGGCTTACCTCTTAGCGTTAAATCATGTTTGATAATCTGTCCGACAAGCTTCAGCGGGTCTTCAAGAACCTGCGCGGAGAAGGAAAACTAACTACCGCCAATATGGACGAAGCGCTACGCGAGATCCGGGTAGCGCTTCTTGAGGCCGACGTTCATTTCAAAGTCGTTAAACAGTTCATTGAACAGGTAAAGGAAAAGGCCATGGGGGAGGAAGTTCTTACCGCTCTTTCTCCCGGACAGCAGGTCGTAAAGATTGTCCGCGACGAAATGACGAAGATGTTGGGCGGTCACCAGTCCCGGCTTCGTTTCGCAAACGAGCCTCCGACAGTGATTCTGATTGTCGGCCTGCAAGGCTCCGGTAAGACCACCAGCGCCGCTAAATTAGCTCGTGTCCTGGGCAAAGAAGGCAACAAGCCGGAATTGGTATCCGTGGACGTTTATCGTCCAGCCGCTCGTCATCAGTTAAGTATTCTGGCTAAGAATGTGGGTGCTCCGATCTACGAGGGAACACCGGAAGAAACAAAGCCTCTTGAATTAGCGCGATCAGCCCGGCGTGATGCCATGCAGACCGGGCGTGACATCCTGCTGGTAGATACTGCAGGTCGCCAGCACATTGATGAGCAGCTTATGCAGGAACTGCGTGACTTGAAAGAAACCCTGAACCCGACTGAAATTCTATTTGTGGCTGACGCCATGACGGGTCAGGACGCAGTCCGTTCGGCTGATGAGTTTCACAAGCAGCTTGGCATTACGGGTGTCATTCTGACCAAGATGGATGGCGATGCCCGCGGGGGTGCCGCCTTGTCCATTCGCACCATCACTGGCCAGCCTCTGAAGTACGTCGGAGTGGGGGAGAAGACTGATGCGCTGGAAGCCTTTTACCCCGATCGTGTCGCTTCCCGCATTCTGGGCATGGGTGATGTGCTCTCGCTGATTGACAAGGTCCAGGAAACGATTGACCAGAAAACAGCGGAGCAAATGCAGGAAAAGCTGCTGGGCGATGATTTCACGCTGGAAGATTTCCGTGATCAGATTAAGCAGATTCGAAAACTCGGTTCTCTGGGCGGTCTGTTAGACATGATGCCCCAAATCGGGCCTCTGAAAGAGCTGAAGAATGCCAAAATCGATGAAAATGAGGTAGGGCGTGTCGTTGCAATCATTGATTCGATGACCCCGCACGAACGTCGAAATCACATGATCATAAACGGTTCCCGCCGTCGTCGTATTGCGAAGGGAAGCGGAACCAGCGTTCAAGATGTCAATAATTTATTAAAACAGTACGGCCAAGCGCGTAAAATGATGAAGAGCTTTGTCGGGCAAGCCGGTCTCTTAGGCAAGAAAATGGGAAAAATGAAAATTCCCGGCTTTCCTGGTCTTCCCGGCTTCTAATTGGGCAAGCTCAACGGATGCGAGAGCATTCTGAAATTTGTAAGAATAGAGAAAGAAAAGATGTTAGTGATTCGCCTGGCGCGTTTTGGCGCTAAGAAAAAGCCCACCTATCGCGTGGTTGTTATTGAGAAAGAACGCGCTCGCAACAGTCGTTCGGTTGAGGTGGTCGGGCATTATAATCCGATTGCAAAGCCTGCCCAAGTGCAGTTGAATCGCGACCGCATTGATTTTTGGGTAAAGAATGGCGCACAGCCATCAGATACCGTCAGCCGTTTATTGAAGACGAGCGCGTTGGAAACGCCTGCCGCTGTTTAACTGATAGTGTCTTTGTGGCACGTGAGCCTGCCACGCCAGGCAGGTTGGTCAAGGGTAAAAAAATGAACGACCGTAACGGCGTGAAAACGCTTGTGGAAGAGATCGCCAAAGCGCTGGTGGATATGCCTGCTGGAGTTGTGGTGAATGAGATCGCCGGGGAGCATGCGACGGTGTTTGAACTGCGCGTGGCGGAAGGTGATCTAGGCAAGGTGATTGGCAAACAAGGCAGAACCGCCCGTTCCATCCGAACACTGCTCAGTGCTGTTGGAACAAAGCTGAACCGGCGTTTTTCGCTCGAAATTCTGGAATAGGTGCTCAACATCGTTGCTGGCCGTGGATGCAGACAGAGTTGTGATTGCGGATATCTTACGTGTGCGCGGTATCCGGGGCGAGGTCCTTGCCAAATCTCAAACTGATGTTCCGGGCCGCTTCCAAAGCCTGAAGGGAGCTCAGGTTCGGTTAGGGGACGGCAGCAATCTTCCTGTTGAGCTGGAAGCCGCTTGGGAGCATAAGGGAAATTGGGTCCTGAAATTCCGGGGTATCGATTCTATCGATTCAGCGGAGCGGTTGCGAGGCGCTGAGCTTTGGGTGCCTCGGGAAGAGCGCGGCAAATTAGCCGAAGGGGAGTACTTCCAGTCCGATTTGCTTGGCTGCCAGGTAGTGGACAAGAAGACGGGAACGGCATTGGGTGTTGTGGAAGGTTGGCAGCAATATGGTGGTCCGCCTTTGCTGGAAGTAAAGCATGATAAGGGCGAGGTGCTGGTGCCATTCGTAAGCGCTATTTGTCAGGACGTTGATTTATCTGCTCGTTTAGTTCGGGTTGAGTTGCCGGAAGGCTTACTGGACTTATAAGTGAGCGTGGCGAAACTCGGGTGGCTATGAAGTTCCACATCGTCACGATTTTCCCGGACTTTTTCGTCGGGCCCTTTCAGCATGGAGTGATTGGAAGGGCACAGGCGGATGGACGTATGGACATTCAGGTCCACGATCTGAGAAACTGGACATACGACCGTCATCGAACCGTGGACGATCGTCCGTTTGGTGGCGGCGAGGGTATGTTGCTGAAGCCGCAGCCTTTATTTGAGGCTGTGGAGGCAATTTTACCCGCAAGAACCCCCAAACAGCGAGTTGTATTGCTTTCCGCGCAAGGACGGTTGTTCAACCAGAATCTTGCGCGCGAAATGACGGCTTTAGACGATTTGTTAATCATCTGTGGCCGTTATGAGGGCGTGGACGAGCGGGTAGCGGAGCACCTCGTTGATGATGAGGTTTCGGTTGGCGACTTTGTATTAAGCGGCGGCGAATTAGCGGCGGCTATCATTGTGGATTCGATTGGAAGATTGTTGCCGGGCGTGCTCGGAAATGAGGATTCTACGCGGAACGAAAGTTTTAGCGAGGAGAACCAAGGGTTATTGGATTGCCCACAGTACACCAGACCAGCGGAATTTCGCGGCTGGAAAGTGCCCGAAGTGCTGCTGGGCGGCAATCATGAGGAAATCAGGCGTTGGCGCCGGGCTGCGTCGCGCCAGAAAACAGAAAAATTGCGTCCTGATCTGTTGATGGGCGCGAGATAAGGAAGATCTGACTTCTATGCAGAACGCTCTTGTTAGTAAATTTATTAGTAAGCACGCCCGTGCCAACGCACATCCGGAGTTTCGTCCGGGCGACACGATTCGCGTGCATGTAAAAATTCGTGAAGGCGACAAAGAGCGCTTACAGGCTTTTGAAGGTACAGTGATTGCTCGTAAGAACACCGGCATGGGAGAGACAATCACGGTCCGCAAGGTCAGCTTCGGGCAGGGAGTAGAACGTATTTTCCCGGTACATGGCCCTGTGATCGATCATATTGACCTGGTTCGTACTGGCCGGGTCCGCCGCGCCAAACTTTACTACCTTCGGGGCTTGAAAGGTAAAGCCGCGCGTCTTCGCGAACGCGAGTAACAGGCTTACTTACTGCATTTGTGGCCAAAGCTGGTCGCGGAGATAAAAGATCGATCCGGTGTGTCAGCTCCTATGAGCAGGAAGCTCGGGAGCGCGGCTTTACCTGTATTGCTGGTGTTGACGAAGTAGGCCGGGGCTGCTTATTTGGCCCGGTTTTTGCCGCTGCGGTCGTTTTAGATCCATTGCAACCTGTTACCGGCCTTCGTGACAGCAAGACCCTCGATGCGGTTCAACGTGAAAATCTGGCCGCGCAGATCAAGTCTCGCTGCGTGAGTTGGGCTATTGGCGGCGCTGACGCTTTCGAGATTGATCAGATCAACATTCATCAGGCGTCTCGTCTTGCGATGCGACGCGCCATTGAAGCGCTCCCGGTTAGACCCGATTACCTTCTGATTGACGCAGTGAAGGTCGATCTACCCATTGAGCAGTTATCACTAATCAAAGGCGACGCACGCTGCCGTGCCATTGCTGCGGCATCTATTATTGCCAAAGTTCATCGTGACGCCTGCCTTCAGCATTGGCACGAAATTTTTCCTGAGTATAACCTTGCTTCCAATAAGGGCTATTCAACATCAGATCACCTGGGTGCTCTCCGTCAGCATGGACCCACTCTTCTTCACCGTTTCAGCTTTGAACCTGTTCGCGCAGCCAGCGCCGAAGTACACTGGACTGGCTACTTGAGCCAAATCGGAGGAGCTTCGGCGTGAACACCTCTATTCCTACGGAGCAAAGGTCCACGTCTCCCGATAGAACTCGCGTCTTCATGCGGTGGCATCGCCGCATTTTAGGCTTTTGCTTAGTCATCTTCGCCTTCGAAATAGGCGTGTTCCTCGTTGTATTTCCTTGGCTCGATAACTGGGACTTAAGCTGGATACCCGTACACTCGCCGAAGCTCTCAGATGTTTGGATGAGCCGTTACTTTCGCGGTGCCCTCAGCGGCCTAGGTGTGCTGGACATCTACGTTGCGCTCGCTGAGCTTTTCAAGCAATTAAAGCAAGCATTTGGGCACAAGTAAGGTTGACATTGTCACGGCGAACCGGGCCAGCATCAATGAGAGCGAGCTTACTGACGAACTGTTGATGGTGCCGCTTGGCTAGTGCGACGAATTCATTCGTGAATCGTCGTGGTCGAAAATAATTTCGCAGTTCATCAAAGGAACGGCCAAATCGCTGCGCAACTTCCGAGATCGTTCGCGGATAGGCGTCGTGTCTATTCATGGTCACTTATTCGGGACGAAGTTCGGCGGCCACCGTTTGGGCGATACGAAAAAAGCGCTGTGCGGAAGTGCATCTGAGTTTCCGGGCCATACGAGGATGTACAAATACGAGCGCATAAGTTCGGGCATTATGATCGGTAATTTAAAACACTCCTACTGGTCCAATAGTGGAGTAGGAAAATCCTGCTCAGACATAGAAAGCAGGTATCTCATGCAAAAAGTACTTCGTTCGTTTCTCTTTGCGGCTATCTCACTTCCCTTAGTCGCGGGGGTAGCCCCAGGCTTCCAATCCTCATCGTCCGGGTCCTCTGGGTCCTCCGGTAGCTCTGGGCAATCCGGGTCCTCTGGGTCTTCCGGCAGCTCTGGGCAATCCGGCAGCTCGGGTTCCGGTTCCTCGCAAGGGAGCGGTAGCTCGGGTTCCGGCTCCTCGCAGGGCAGTGGTAGTTCGGGGTCCGGCTCCTCGCAGGGCAGTGGTAGTTCGGGGTCCGGCTCCTCGCAAGGAAGCGGTAGTTCCGGATCATCCCGGCGAGGGAGCGGTAGTTCCGGATCGTCTCAGGGCAGCGGTGGTTCCGGATCGGGCTCATCTCAGGGCAGCGGCAGTTCGGGATCAGGTAGCTCGGGCAGCGGCAGTTCGGGATCAGGTAGCTCGGGCAGCAGCTCCGGGTCCAGCACTCCACCATCGCAGTAATGATCATGCTCGGAAACCTCATCCGAGTAGCGGAATCCGTCGGACCTCGAGCGATGTATCGGACGTGAAAAGGCTCGGCCTGTCAGTCCTGAGCTGAATGCTGTTTACAGGAGGCACAGGCGGACAGGAAGCTGGCGTTCTCCGTTTCGAATCACTGCGGAAAGCTGTAGGGAGACAGCTCGGAAGCAGAATGATGGGTAATTAATTAAACGCGCTTTGGGCGGCCTCGCACTCACTGCGGGGAGGCAGGCCGCTTATCTCCTTCGGAATGCAGAGGACCGTGCGGAATCATTGGATTAATGCCTGCACAGCACTTTAGTAATCGCACACCCCGGAATTGGTGGCGCTGTTCGCCAAACCT
>JBJMGL010000320.1:0-1863 GCA_045807985.1 Bryobacteraceae bacterium | reverse complement strand
CTCCGGCGTCATTGCCGGGGTTTATCCTGCCGGCCTGGACGGTACGTTGGGCTGATTTTCAGGCCCGCTCCATGCCACACGGTGCGACGGAGCTCGCCTGTGGTTTTTTCCCGCCAGTCATCCTGATTTCAGCTCTGATTCACTATGGACGAAGTTTCGTTAGGCAGGTTCGATGGGATTTAATCCTGCTGGTGGTTCTCCTTCTTCTTTCCATGCTTCCGAGCGCCGGAGTTTTTCGCTGGAGCTTCCGCTGGCTTCCTTTGATCCACCTGGTGCTCGCGCTCTGCGCGGCTGAGGCATTGCGATTTTCATTGGATGCGCACGAGCCCGGCCTAACAGGGCGATGGGCGCGACCGGGAGTGCTCGGGTTCATTTTGCTTAGCCTCGCCACGGCTGCAATGCTGGGCTGCGGTTTGAGCGGAGCTCACGCGTTCCCGTTTACCTGGATCATGATTGCCATCGCACTGGTCTGGGCCGCGTTCGATCTATTTGCCATCCGGGCGGCAGCAGCGAAGTGGCTTCCACCCATCATCGTCTTGGCAGTTCTGCTCGCCACCTACTGGTGCATTCCGCCTAACTGCGGCGTACCGAAGTATCACCTCGCTCAAGAACTCACGTCATCCGCTCCCTTGGATCCGGCGCGCCTGTATTTGAGCGTTTATCCCTGGGCCGAAGAAACGTACCGGATGGAGAAGCATCCCGGGCCGGTAGGTCAGCTCGTCCGGCCGGGCAGTACCTCGATGTGGGCCGGGCTGCGCTTCATCAATGGATACAGTCCAATTCTGGCGGCGGGAGCTGCACGGGCGTTTAGCTTTTCCATTCACGGCGAGATCGACCCAGCCATGGCTCAATACCTCATCTACGAGCAGGCGGGAAAGGCGGGAGTGTTGGAAGAACTGGGGGTGGATGGAATCATCGTCGCTCAAATGGTGGCTGATAATCCGCCTCAGAGTGATTGGGATCTTGTCTTCTCGAACGACGAAGCGCGTGTTTTTCATCGGCATGGTCCCGCTCTTGCGCTGGTTCGGTCGGTGACCTGGATCGATTCGTTGGCGGACCGCGAGTTCGCGCCGGCGACGGTCTCTCAGATTCGGGATCGGAGGAACAGTTTAACTGCCGATGTCGATGTCCCCGCAACGGGCAATGCTGCTTTGTTGACAGTCTCGAAGCCATTCTTTCGCGGTTATGAAGCGTGGCTAAACAATAAGCCGCTTAAAGTGACCTCCTATCGCGGCCTGATTCCGGTGGTGGAAGTGCCGGCAGGATCGAAGGGTCTACTTGTTCTTAGCTATCGGCCGTGGTGGCTTCTTTATGGCGGCAGTTTTGCTCTTGCGTGCCTGATGCTCTGGGGCGGATGTAGCCTTGCCGCTCTTCGCGCCAAAGGTTACGGCACTTCATCAAGGAGCGGCGGTCTCCGGACCGCCGAGGGCGATTTGGAAATCGCCCCTCCCAGCTAAACCGCGGTTACATGAAAGCAGTGGGGCGATTTAGATCAATGCCTCTACCTAACAGACGCGAACAGAATTGACACTTTCGGCGGCCGGACTCAGCATTTGCTCGGCAGATTCAGCCGGACGGTGCGGTAAGGGAGAGAAATTGAACAAGCGCTGCGGAAAATAAAAACTCACCAACATGATCACGACTAAGACGACCAAGGTATGGATTGTAACACCGCTCATCGGGGCTGCGCTAATTGGCGCAGGGATGAGCGTGCACGGTAGACCCAAAAACGAACCGGCTGAGAATGCCTGTTTGGACCAGTACGACGTCTGTTACAATAATTGTAAAGGGAAGGCGGACGTTTGCTATTCCAATTGTGACACCGTTTACGAGCACTGTATGCACGGTGCAGGGACGCCCGGT
>JBJMGL010000319.1:0-3057 GCA_045807985.1 Bryobacteraceae bacterium | reverse complement strand
TTTGCCGAGCGCTCCCCCGCCGCCTCCGCCGCAATAGCAGCACAAGTTAAGGCGAGCGCCTCCGAACGGTTTGCCTCATTAATAGCAATGACACGCGCGTTCGGAACGTGTGGCCGCCAGCGCGAGAACATTCGCTCGCAAGCGTAACCCGCGAATACAGACACCAGCGGAACGCCCGCCGCTGCCGCCACATGCTGGCCAACGGAATCATACCCTACGTACAACTCACTCTGCACAATGTGGCTGGCAAATCCAGCGTAATTTCCCTCATATACCTGCAGCAGCGGCGAGTTCAGCTGTCGCTCTAAATTATCAATACGGGCTGCCTCCTCTCCTCCTGCCCCCCGATCTATAACTACTTTCCGCCCTCTTTGCAGCAAGTAGGAGAGAACGTCTAACTCGAATTCATCGCTCAAGCGCTTCTCGGAGTTTTCACCGACGCCCCAGCTTACGGAAACGTCCGCCACCTTCGGACCCAAAACAGGAGCAACGTAGGGCTTGGTGCCGTCAATAAAAAACGATTCACTCAACCAAGCTGAAGCTAACTCTGACAGCGATAAATGCGAGGAACCGCCAAATGCCCGGCTTTCAAAGAAGTAGTATCTGGCATCGTCGCAAACAGGAATCAGCCCTAGCTGTGTCAATCGGGAATCAGGATCGATGACGATTGTGCCGGGCTCGTCGACAACGCTATGAAGCTCAATCACCGCCAGAAGCCGGTCCCTTAAAAGACCGCTTCTGCTATAGCCTACCGGAATGGACGTGATTTGCGCATCACCGGCAAACAACTCAGCATTCTTAGCCGGTCCCACTAAACAGATTTCCGCCTGCGGAAACCTTTCCTTCATGGCCGCCAAGGCAACGCTTGTCACAGCCACATCCGCTCCCAATGTTACGCGGGATAGAACAAATACGCGTGTAATGTCGCCACCCGGAAAGCGGTGTATCTGACTTACTCTTCGATAGCGGACGAGCAGATCCTCGGCATTATAGTCCGGGATGGCCCGGGCAATCACTCGGGTAAAAAGCCGGACGTAGATTTCGCACAACGCCGGTTCGAACAAATCGGCAAGCCGCTCGATCACAATTGAGAACAAAGCCCGCGTGGCGGCAGCAGCCACAAACTCATCCGTCTCATCCAATGCTCGCTCTACTAAAGCGTCTAGCGTGCGATTAGACCAAGTGCCATAGCTCAGGCACTCATCAATAATCTCCCGCGCCAGTTCAACTGCCGATATACTTGCCAATTAACAGTCCCAATCTGTCCTTCGCTGCTGGCGGAATCACCGCGCGATCTGTAATAATGGCATGCCTCAAAGCGGAAGCGCATTTGCATGCTCTTTCCGCCGGAAGCCGGCCCACTACATGCCGCACCAGTTGACACGCGTTAGCCGCGTTCTTTTTCAAGACATCAATAATCTGGTCGACCGTGACCGCATCATGCTCCTCATGCCAGCAATCATAATCGGTCACCATCGCCATCGTGACATAACAGAGTTCGGCCTCGCGAGCCAGCTTTGCCTCCTGCAAGTTTGTCATACCAATGACATCCATGCCCCAGCTGCGATAGAGATTTGATTCGGCACGCGTCGAAAAGGCCGGACCTTCCATACATAGGTATGTACCGCCCCTTTTGCTGTTAATGCCGATCTCCTGGGCCGATTGATGAGCAATTTCCGCCAGACGCGGGCATACCGGATCAGCAAAGCTGATGTGCGCCACCACGCCATCGCCAAAAAAAGTCGAGATTCGTCCGCGAGTGCGATCAAAAAACTGATCAGGAATAACAAAGTCCAGCGGTTTATGTTCCTCTTTTAACGACCCCACAGCGCTCAAGGAAAGGATCTGCTCCACCCCAAGACTCTTCATGCCGTAGATGTTGGCACGAAAATTCAGTTCCGAAGGCGACAGCCGGTGCCCTCGCCCGTGCCTCGCCAGGAAAGCGACTTCAACCCCCTCCAAACTTCCCACAATATAAGCATCCGAAGGATCTCCGAAAGGAGTGGTGAGCTTCACCTCTTCATGAACCTCGAAACCGGGCATTGCATATAAACCGCTGCCACCGATAATTCCGACCCTTGCTCTCTGTTCCAAATTCCCTTCCTTGTTTATCTCTGAATCAATTCCAGCAAAACCCCGCCCGTCGAACCGGGATGTACAAAGACGTAGGTATGCCCCCCCGCCCCCTTGCGAGGTTCATTCAGCAAACGGCACCCTTGTTCTTTCAAACGTTCCGCCACCACGGCCAGATCATCCACACGTAGGGCAATGTGGTGCAAACCCGGTCCGCGCTTCTCAATGAAACGGGCAACAACCGACTCTCCGTCCGTCGACTGGAGCAACTCGATTCTTGAGACCAGTTCATCGTTTCCCACCGGCAGCATCGCCACCCGAACCCGCTCCGCCTCTATTGTTTCTTCTCCCATCACGGGAAGGCCAAGTATATCCTGATAGAAATGCAAAGCGTCGTCTAACCCACGCACAGCAATTCCGATATGGTCAATTTCAAAATTCATAGCCATTCTTCACCCCGTACTAAAGTTTAGTATTAGGATAAATCCTTAGGAATCAAATACATAGTAATATCTTCCCATTTACAGTTTTCACGGAACGCTTTGAAAGCTGGCACACTTGCGTCTGCTTTAGAACTTATTGATTTTACGATGTCGGGAGTTTTTCTGATTATTGGGCCTTAGATTGCAATATTTTCTGCAAATAGCTTAATTATGGCCGCTACTAGCCCAGCAATCTCCTACATTACGCAGGATCCTGCCACTTGTCCCACTGCAAAGGCAACTTCCGCTGCTTCTCATTGCGCTGATGAACTGTGCGACGAGCTTTTGGGACACATGCTGGACTGTGACCTATGCCTGAACAGAAGCGAGCATACCTGCTCGGCTTATCAGAGCTACCAAAACCAGATTACTCTCGCTGGCCACCCACAGCGGGGCGTTGTGTTCGCGTTCTAAAACCGGCATTATCCTAAGCAATAATGAGTTAACCTTTCGGTTAATGAGCGTAGGAAACTTGCGTAATTATAGCGGTTTGCATTTGGAC
>JBJMGL010000318.1:0-3358 GCA_045807985.1 Bryobacteraceae bacterium | reverse complement strand
TGGAAACAGGCAGGTAACGACACGCGCGAGGTCACGAAACTTGCTCCGCCAGTGAAGGTGCTCGAACCCAAAACAGTTGCCATCATACGCAACATGATGCATCGGGTGACTGCTACGCCTCACGGTACTGCGCATAATTTGCATGTTCCTGGTTACTCCTTTGCCGGAAAAACCGGAACGGCGCAGATCTACGACTACGCGCACCACGTTTACACGCACAAGTACAATGCCTCATTTCTCGGTTTCGCGCCCGTCCACAATCCTCGTCTGGTTGTCATTGTCACCATTTCGGGAACAACCGGTATAGCCGGTTTTGGTGGAGCCGCTGCCGGTCCGGTCTTTGAAACTGAAATGGCAACGGCTTTGCGAAAGATCGGTGTCCCACGCGATATGCCGGAAGATATTGAAGAGCTGCTTGCGAAGCAGAAGAAACCCTCAAATGAGGAACCGGTGGCGGAAACGGACGTGGCGGACCTCACCACACCCTTCTCGGAAGAAGAAATTAAACAAGCGAACGGCGATGTTCCCGCCGATGATGCCATCGTTCTTGCGGAAGCGGACCCGAACGCTCCCAAAGTCCCGAATTTTGTGGGCAAAACGGTTCGGGACGTGATGCAGGAAGCCGCTTCCAGTGGTCTCGATGTCAATCTTTTTGGCGATGGTCTGGCGCGTGCGCAAACCCCGCCTGCCGGTGCCGTGCTTCTGCCGGGATCTCACATCTATGTGAGGTTCGCTCCTTGAAGTTAAAGGACGTACTCGCAGCGGTTCCACTCATTTCGGGTATTCCTGTATCGTTGGAAGAAACAGATGTCCGTGGAATTGCTTACGACAGCCGCAAAGTCCAGCCTGGATTCCTGTTCTTTGCTTTCGCTGGAGCAAAAACAGATGGCGCGCGCTTTGCCAGCTCAGCGATCGAAAAGGGAGCCTTGGCGGTTGTCAGTGAGCAGTCGCGCCCTGGCGGCTTTCCCCACCCCTGGCTGCAAGTCACGCACGGCCGTCAGGCGCTCTCCGCTGCTTCTCGCAACTTCTTCAACAGACCAGACGAACGCCTAGCATTAACTGCCATCACCGGAACAAATGGAAAAACAACCAGCACGCTTCTGATCGATGCCATCCTGCGCGCGGCAGGCAAAATCACCGCGCTCGTAGGAACCATTGAGTATCACTTAGCGGGCCGGGTCTTGCCAGCGGTTAATACTACCCCTGAATCGCTCGACCTGCTTGCCATGATGCACGATCTCGAAGAAGTCGGCGGCACGCACTTCAACTTTGAAGCCTCCTCCCATGCGCTCGATCTCGGGCGCATTCACGGCTTGTCGGTACATACGGCTGGATTCACCAACTTCACCCGTGATCATCTCGATTATCACGGCACGATGGAAGCGTACTTTGCGGCCAAGCAACTCTTATTTAAACCACGCGCCGGTTCGCCGCCGCGCTTTGCCGTTCTAAACACAGATGACGAGTTTGGAAGCCGCTTTGATATTTCGCGGGAAACACAGGTCTATTGGTACGGTACGCAGCCCCCTCCCGCTCGCCCCGATGCCCTTTGGGTTCATTCAACAAACATAAAGTCCTCGTTTGAGGGTTTGCGCTTCGAAATAAGCGCCGGGAACTTGGCCTTTGAAGTGAAGTCAAGTTTAGTGGGCCATATTAACGTGTCAAATATTTTGTTGGCCTGTGCTGTCGGTTTAAGCCATCAAATTACGCCAGAAGCAATGGAAAAAGGATTAAGTAACCTGCGGAGTATTCCGGGAAGGTTCGAGCAGGTACACGAAGGGCAGCCATTCATGGTGGTAGTGGATTACGCCCACACCGATGACGCCTTGCGAAACGTTCTCTCCGTAGCACGGCGCATGAATCCGAAGCGCATCATTACGCTCTTCGGTTGCGGAGGAGACCGCGACCGGTCGAAGCGCCCCTTAATGGGCCTGGCAGCAGGGGAGGGAAGTGATTTCGTAGTGCTTACGTCCGACAACCCGCGCAGCGAAGATCCGCTCGCCATTATGAACGATGCTCTAGTGGGGCTAAAACGCTCTAGTACTCCTCACCTGACAGAACCAGACCGTGAGCGAGCGATCCGCGCCGCCATTGAGTCCGCTGAACCAGGCGACGTAGTGATTCTCGCAGGCAAGGGGCATGAAACATACCAGATTTTAAAGGATGGTCCCATTCCCTTTGACGATCGCGAAGTAGCCCGACGCATTTTAAGAGAACTATCTATCTTACAGTAAATACTTGTTTTCCTGCCCCTCTCATAGACAGGAAAACCCTAAAACATGCTTTATTGGCTGCTCTATCAAGTTTTAAGCGAATACATTCATGCCTTTAATGTGTTCCGGTATGTCACAGTGCGTACCGCGTTGGCTAGTTTGACCGCTCTGGCGCTCTCTTTAGCGCTCGGACCCTGGATGATCCGCAAGCTCCGGGAACTCAGTTTCGGCCAGCACATCCGCGAAGAAGGTCCGCAATCCCACTTCAAAAAAGCCGGCACTCCTACCATGGGCGGTCTGCTCATCGTCACTTCCATTGTCGTGCCGACTTTGCTTTGGGCCGACTTGCGCAACCCTTATGTCTGGGTCGCTTTACTCGGTTTAATTGGCTTCGGAGCCATTGGTTTTGTTGACGATTACGCAAAAGTGGCCAAGAAGCGCAACTTGGGTCTGACCGGACGTCAAAAGTTCTGGGCGCAAGTTCTCTGCGCCATGATCATCGGCTTCGTGCTGCTTCTACTGCACGCCCATCAAGCCTATTCAACCGCCATCAACGTCCCGTTTTTCAAACAATTCAAGCCCGACCTGCTGATCGAATCCCTCACCAAAAACTTCTGGACCTACCCGCTAGCCTTCATCCTTTTCTACTTTTTTATTGTGTTCGTCATGGTCGGTTCCTCGAACGCCGTGAACTTAACTGACGGCCTGGATGGATTAGCGATTGGCCTTATGATCATTGCTTCCGGCGCAATGACCGTTCTCACCTATGTTTCGAGCCATGCTAGATTAGCCGAGTATCTGGATTTAGCTCACTTGGCACGCTCCCAGGAGTTAACCATCTTCTGTGCCTCCATGTTCGGGGCGAGCCTGGGATTTCTTTGGTATAACTGTCATCCCGCGCAAGTATTCATGGGAGATGTCGGCTCGCTCGCATTGGGCGGCGGTTTGGGAATTATTGCCGTGTTGATCAAACAGGAAGTGCTGCTCATCTTTATTGGGGGCGTCTTTGTGATCGAAGCGCTCTCCGTCATTCTGCAAGTGGGTAGTTATCGCTTACGCGGCGGTAAGCGTGTCTTCAAAATGGCGCCGATTCATCATCACTTTGAGGCATTAGGCTGGCCCGAATCAAAAGTGATTGCCCGTTT
>JBJMGL010000317.1:0-3533 GCA_045807985.1 Bryobacteraceae bacterium | reverse complement strand
TTTGATGTTCTTGAAACGGATCGAAAGACCAATGAAAGTCATGCATTAGCCGTACTAGACGCGTTCTCTCCCAATCGTTATGACGTTTACTGGAAGCCGATTCCAGGTACGCTGCTGGATGCGAAACCGAGGCGTTCGGGAAACACGTGGAAACAACTGGATGATGCCCCGGGCGTGGCTTTGGCTGTTCCTATGAGAGATGGCGCGCCGTTCTGTATCTTTGGTGACGCATCAGGATTCAGACATGATTACACACGAATCAAGGAACACACTTTCCGTGACACGGGTGGCGAAGGTCTCGACAATCAAAAAGGTGAGTTCGGTTGGATATCGTCGATGTGGAACCACTGGCCGATTGGTTGGGTGAACAGTCAGGGCCATCCGGTGGACGAAAAGACACTGCGGGTCTATCCGAGTCATTTCTCACCTGCAGGAATGGACTTCTTTGCACTTGCCGACGCGGAATCAGAGAAAGGCATCTATTTCTCACTGATAGGAGTGGGCGGGAAGAATTTAGAGACTGTTAGGCAAACAGCCAAACAATGGCTTAGCCGGGGATTCAATACAATTCAGAATCCCGATTCCGGAGCTCGTCTGACGTCGCCTTACAGGCAGTAAGCAAATATGAGGCGGCGCTGCAGCACTAGCTTTCGCACAGAAATTACGGAAAGGATCTCTGGATGGAGAATTTAGCAAGCTCAGGCTTCGCCTTGGTCGTTATCGCAGGCGCATTGAACGGGAGCTTTGCCGTTCCGATGAAGCGGACACCAAACTGGGCTTGGGAGAATGTCTGGCTGGCGTGGTCAGCGATAGGGCTGTTGATTTTGCCTTTGGGACTGACGGTTACCACTGTTCCGGACATCATGAGCGTGTATCTCCGAAGTGAGCCAATGACCCTGTTGGTCGTGTTCGCCAGCGGTTTGGTGTGGGGTATAAGCCAAATTTTGTTCGGTCTGGGAATAAATCGAATTGGTATCGGTCTTGGATTTGCGATTGTCATTTCCTTGGCGGCGGCGACTGGTTCTCTCGTGCCACTTTTGCTTTACCCTACGCATGCTGCAAATACTTTTGTCTGGCCACGTTTAGCTGCCGGGATACTCCTCGTACTTGCCGGTGTGGGCTTTTGCTCATACGCCTCAAAACTAAAAGAACATGCCAGCGAAGCGTCGATCCACAATGCGAGATCTGGGTTGTTTCTCTGCGTGAGCGCGGGCATTGGCGGAGCGATGATCAACGTAGGCATGGTCGCTGGCGCGCGCATTGCTGACCTCGCTGCAAAAAACGGAGCACGACCAGTAAATCAGACAAATGCGATTTGGTTGCCATTGCTATTCGCGGGTTTCGTCGCAACGGCGGCATATTGCACTTTGCTTTTGACCAAACGCGGTCATTGGCAACAATTCTGGGCTTCTCAAACAATCTTCTATTGGGTGCTTGCCCTGATCATGGCTCTCTGCTGGTTCGGGAGCGTGGAATTATATGGCATTGCTGCCGCAAGGCTTGGACAGGCAGGGCCGGTACTGGGTTGGCCCGTTTTTTTATCTTCGAGTATTGCGACCGCCAACATCTGGGGAGCTGCAACTGGCGAATGGAGAAATACTGCCGTGCAGGCTAAGAGGCTTATGTTGGCCGGTGTCGGCGTTCTCATGGTCGCGATGTTCATAACTGCCATAGCCCACCGCTCTTGAGGCGTCGAAGCCTGGCTAATAGATGCCGAGACGAGCTAGGGCGAGACTGCCACGCACTGCACTTCTCTCAAAAAATGAACTTTAAGGCCATCTGGACCTGGCGCGAGGGACGCGCGTTTAAAATCCGCCCCGTAGTACCCGTATTGATGGCGCTAGAGGGATTCAGGAACTGTGGATGATTCGCAGCGTTAAACCACTCCGAGCGAAACTCTACTCGTTTTGACTCCGTAACCGCAAAAGTCTTAAAAGCCGAGAGGTCAAAATTGACAATTCCAGGACCGGTAAGTACATTGGCACCGGCATTCCCGAACGGAATATAAACTCCGCCGCGGATTGGATCCGCCACGGTGGCCGGCAAAACAAAGCAAGAGACATCAAACCATTCGGTCACTGAGTGTCCTCCAGGAGGGGTTTGGCCGTTGCAGATCCGATTGGGCCGTCCAGCGCCGCCGGATACGGTAAAAGGTAGCCCACTCTGAATTGTGCCTACGGCCCCCAACTGCCAGCCCCCCACAAGGGCGTTGACTAGCCCGTTGGCGTTCGTAGCGAAGTACTTGCCCCGGCCGAAAGGCAGCTCGTACAACATGCTTGCCACCCATCTGTGCCTCACGTCAACACCTGCCAAGGCCCGGTCCGCATCTAGGTTACGAGCGTTTTGATGCCCAGTATTCCCGTAGTTGCTTCCCGGGTTTTCGATGGCCTTCGACCACGTGTAGTTTGTGAGGAAGGACAAGCCATTCGAGTATCGTTTTTTAAGGTTCACCTGAAGTCCGTGATAATTGCCCACGCCCCGCTGTTCGACATAGGTGAAATCGGTCAGATTAGGACCTACTGAGTAAAATGGGCGGCGGGCTTGCACGTTGCCCGTCCCGAGGAAAGCCTGATTTAAATTGAACTGATCTTGTAAGTGCAACGATAGATTCCCTACATAATTCAACTCAAGCAGAAACGATGATGAGATCTCATGTTGCAAGCTGAGGGACCACTGCTGCGTATACGCGGTATGACGTTCTGGAAAGGCCCCGTTCAAAGAGCCTCTAGGATTATCAATCGGAATCAGCCCGCTAGACGGGGGCAAGCCTTGGTTTAAAGTCCGATTGATCTGTTGCGGCACTGCAGTGTTGACAAAATTCGTGCCTCCTACGAAGGGCGGGTTGAGAGTCAGCTGTTGACCTGCCTGTGATTCGGGCATAAAGAAAACCCCATAGGAGGTTCGGAGGGCAGTTTTCTCTTTGATTCGATAGGCGATCCCGACCCGCGGCGCAAAGTTCAACTTGTTAGTTGAAGTCAGCGCACGTGTTGATAGCCCAGGGTAACTGCCACCCTGACCGGGGAGGACGAGCTTGCCCGTAATCGGATCAATGTTGCTTTGCCGGTCGTGAACCTCGGTTTGCGGCGTGAAAAGGTCATATCTTACGCCGTAGCTGAGGGTCAAGTTGGGTGTTACTTTCCATGTGTCCTGGAAATAGGTCGAAAACTCAGTCGTCCGCAGGCCAGCTAATCCTGAAGTCGTTACAACACTTCCCGATGAGGGAACGCCGAGTAAGAAGTCAGCGAAAGCGTTTCCGGTATTACCTGGGTTTGCGGGGTCGGCTGTAAAATTAGGCCCGAAGCTGAAAGAGCCGGCAGGCGGCCCGAGAATTTGCGTAAAATTCCGTTGAATTTTCTTGAAATCGATTCCGGCCTTGAAGGTATGGGAGCCGCGAATGAACGTTGTGTTGTCAAGCCATTGGTAGACGTTTTCTATTTCCTTCAGGGGAAAAAACGCCGTATCGCCAAGAGTGCTGAGGCCACTGATTCCGATCTGCGGGAAACCGGAGTTATCACTTGTGATATTTACGTTGG
>JBJMGL010000316.1:0-9178 GCA_045807985.1 Bryobacteraceae bacterium | reverse complement strand
GCAGGAGCGTTCTCAGGGGCACGGGAATTTTCAGGCGAACGGGGAGAAGAGTCATCCCCTTGCGGTTTTTTCCTTGGTTTCGCTACCGAGTCGCTACTCTGTGATTGCGGTCCCTCCTGAGCGGCGCGAATATACAAGGGACTTCCAGCCAGAAAAAATGCTAAAGCAACAAGCCCAACGCAGACTCTGCGGAACTTCATAACCTTACCTCACTTTACCTCTAGTGAGTTTCTAATGCACCCACGGACCACGCTTCGAATTTCCTTTGCGAAGATAAACTTCAAACTTCTTTTTGGCGCGGCGCAGTTTCCAGTTCTTATAGCCGCTCATTACTGGCTGGCGTACCTGCATATGGAGCCTTCGCCCGCGCAAATACATATAACCGGCAAGCAGGCCTCCCAAATGTGCCACAACTGCCACGCCGCTTCCTTGTCCGCCTATAGTTGCTGTATAGGACTGTAGAAAGACAATCGCGCCGATGATCATCACGAAGTACTTCGATTTCATCGGAATCAGAAAACCAAACAAAATCGTACGGTCAGGAAACATCAGTGCATAGGCCATCAAAATGCCGTAAACAGCTCCGGACGAGCCTACGGTTGCCTGGTTTACGCCTCCAAACAAATAGGCGGCAATCACCACCGTAAGGGCCGCGCAGATACCGCAGATAAAGTAAAAACGGAGGAACTTTGCCGTTCCCCACAGTCGTTCCAGCTCCGCGCCGAACATCCACAGCCCCAACATATTCCACAAGATGTGGCTTATTCCTGCATGAAGGAACATGTAGGTGCCCAATTGCCACACCGCAAAAGTTTGAACCACTTGCACCGGAACGAGCGCAAAATTCTGCAGAAACGCGCTCATTCTGCTCGCCTGCAGAATGTAATCCAGGACAAAAATACTGATGTTGGCTATCAGAAGCCACTTCAAGCCTACTGGAAAACGATTGGATGGAACGTACCTATTCACGTAGGAACGCGAACTGAATGGCATTGTCGGGAGAGAGCCTTATCTGAGCATAACAAAGAGAGACGGGCTGTGCCTAACGTACTTTCTTAAATACTCCCTTGAAAAGCAAATAAGCCGATTAACTCTTATTATGGCGTTTAACTCTGTGTATGTCGCTTCAAAATGCTAGCGGCAAAATTGAGCAAAATCGCGAATGCCAGCCATACCAACCAATTGGATAAAGGCCCTGCTGAAAAAATAAACGATTCAGTCCAGCCAAAACTGCTGGTAAGACTCCAAGCTGCCAGAGCGTACGCCGAAAAAACAGCAGGGCCCATCAAGTCGGATAAAAGCGCCGCGAAACGCTGCGCAAAATCACCCGCCCAATTTCCGGTATAACTGAGAAAACCTGTAATTGCTTGCAGTACGCTGTCGGTCCATGGACGGGCCGACTCAGTTCTTACTGCCACAGCTGTAGTTGGAATTTCAGACATCAATTTGGCCCCTGCTACTCTTTCCGATGCACGCAAAGGGCCGTAAGTTTCCGGCTCCTGCTGCAACTGTTCCTCATATAGTTACGCGCAGTCCAAACCTTATTCAGATCAAGCACTAAAAATTATGTGAAAAAATTCGTCGCTTACCCGGAAAACTTATTCGCGCTATTTCCTCCAATTCACAATATATGTTTTATGGGAATTAGGAGTTTTAGCTCAGCCGGCGAGGGTTTCTTTGCTTGATCCGTAAGTGCCTAGTAACCGGGCAAGCAACAGAAATACCCAGGCGAGGGCTAGCCATACTTGCCAGTGTGAGAATATACCTGCCGTAATAAAAAAACCGCTGGCCCAGCGGAACTCAGCAGCAAATCCCCAGAAAGAAACTGTGAACGACAACAAGGCCAAGGGTGTCAAAAGTGATCCCACTGCCAGTGCCAATCGATGTTTCAAAACAGTACTACTTTTGGAGGTACTCCAGCGAACGCGGACTAACATGGACCTGACCTTCAGCAAGCCTAGCAATTTACTCGGCGTAAGGAAAGGAGATTTGTTACGGGCTCCGGGTTGTAAATTCAATGGTGGAGAATGGATGCATCTATGCAAAGAATAAAAACGGCTATCGTTGGCACCGGATTCATGGGTAAGGTGCATGCTGAAAACGTGCGCCGGCTTGGAAATGTGGAGATCGCTGCCGTGGTCGGTAGCCGTCCCGAGCGGGCCCAGCAATTTGCCGACGCTTTTAGCATTCCGATTGCAACAAGTAATCTCAAGGATGTTCTTGACAATTCCGAAATTGCCGCTGTTCACATCTGCACGCCGAATGTCGATCACTTTCCGCAGTCGCTCGCTGCGATTGAGGCGGGAAAGGCTGTGTTGTGTGAAAAGCCTTTAACAATGAACGTAGAGGAAGCGCAGAAGCTGGTCGCAGCGGCAAAAGCAAAGAACGCTGTTAACTGCGTTCAGCACAACCTTCGCTATTACCCGGTTGTGCAGCAAATCCGGCAGATGATTGCGGCCGGCGATTTAGGCGAGATTTTGATCGTGCAGGGCACCTATTCGCAGGACTGGCTGCTCTATGAAACCGACTGGAACTGGCGTCTGGACTCGAAATCGAATGGCAAGCTGCGGGTCATGGGAGACATAGGCTCCCATTGGATGGATATGATCCAACACTTAACCGGGCAGCACATTACCGCTGTCTGCGCGGACTTTGCGACGTTCTACGAGCAACGCAAACGGCCCAAGGGATCAGTCGAGACGTTCGCCGGTAAGAAAGCAGCCAACGCCGAGTACGAATCATTTCCCGTTGACACGGAAGATTTTGCGACGGTCATGCTTCGTTTGGGCGCGAAGGCGCATGGCGTGTTCACGGTTAGTCAAATGTCGGCCGGTCGTAAAAACCGCTTCTTTTTCGAGATCTTCGGCACCAAATCCGGAGTCTCCTGGAATCAGGAGCAACCCGACACTTTATGGATTGGCCATCGTAACGAGCCCAATCAGACCATTATTAAAGACGCTTCCTTGTTCTATCCTGCCGCTGCTGGCTTCGCGGATCTCCCCGGCGGACATAGCGAAGGCTATGACGATTCGCACAAGCAGGTGTTCAAGCGTTTTTACGCCAAAATTGCTGACCCGTCAGTCCCGGTCGATTTTCCGACATTTGAGGACGGCCTCCACGGCATGCAGGTGCTCGAAAAAACAGCCGAGAGCAACGCCAAGCGGGCTTGGGTCGAAGTATAGTCGAGCGCTTCAACCCAACGCCTGATCGATGTCCCAAATCAGGTCTTCTATGTCTTCAAGGCCAACGGAAAGCCGGACCAGCTCCGGCGTCACGCCTGCCGCTTCCTGCTCGGCGAGTCCGAGTTGCTGGTGAGTCGTTGACGCCGGATGAATTACTAAACTTCGTACATCTCCGACGTTTGCCAAATGCGAAAAGACTTTCAAGTTATTGATAAACTTTTTGCCCGCGTCGTATCCGCCTTTTAGGCCAAAGGAAAATACTGCGCCCGCGCCTTTTGGCGTGTACCTCTGAGCAATTGAGTAATACGGATTGCCGGGCAGGGAAGCATATTTTACCCACTGCACCATTTTGTGTTTTTGGAGGTGCTGGGCGATTTGAAGCGTGTTCGACAAGTGCCGGTCCATGCGCATTCCTAAAGTCTCGATACCTTGCAAAAACAGAAAGGAATTAAAGGGACTGACGCACGGGCCCAGATCGCGCAAGCCTTCCACGCGCGCTTTAATAATGAAACTGATATTCCCGAACGTGTCCCAAAAGTTCATGCCGTGGTAGGCGGGCGATGGATTGGTAAAGTGCGGAAAGTTGCCGTTATTCCAGGGAAACTTTCCGCTATCGACAATCATGCCGCCAATCGAATTGCCGTGTCCGCCCATGAATTTGGTGAGTGAATGCACCACAATATCCGCGCCATGGTCGATCGGCCTTGTTACGTATGGCGTGGCAAACGTGTTGTCCACCACGAACGGTACTCCGCTCTCATGCGCAATGGTCGCTACCGCCTCAATATCCAGAATGTTACTTCGCGGATTACTGATCGTTTCGCCGTAAAGCAGCTTTGTTTTTGGTGTAATTGCTTTCCGGAAATTCTCCGGATCGTCCGGCTCAACAAACACAATGTCATAGCCCAACCGCCGCATGGTGACATCCAGTTGCGTGAACGTTCCTCCATATAAAGTGCTTGCGGATATGATCTGATCACCGGGTTGAGCGATGGTGCAAATAGTGACAAATTGAGCCGCTTGCCCGCTCGACATTCCTAGCGCCGCAACTCCGTTTTCGAGTGACGCCACGCGTGTTTCCAGCACGGCTGTTGTCGGATTCATGATCCGGGTGTAGATGTTGCCGAATTCCTGGAGCGCAAACAGTCGCGCCGCGTGCTCCGTGTCCTCGAACGTGAAGGACGTTGTCTGATAAATCGGCACGGCGCGTGCGTGTGTGGTGGACTCGGGATCATAGCCCGCATGAAGCGCTCGCGTGTTAAAACCGAGAGGACGCGGAAGGTCTTTGTTAGCCATTCACCCCAGTATGACGTAGGTTCAGCCCCGCCAAGGCAATTCCAATGACGAGACAACTCCAGGCAAACCAGTCTCCATGGCGGGCGTAGAAGGTGGTTTCACCTACCGTGCCGAACTTTATGGCAGCTGCTAATTCCTGATACGGCTTGAGCTGCTGAATCACTTGTCCCGCCGGGTTGATCACCGCGGTGATTCCGTCATTGGTGGATCGGACAATAAAGCGCCGGTTTTCAACAGCCCGCATGCGAACCAGCGCGAGATGTTGCACGCGAGCTTCGGAACGTCCGAAGTAGGCGTCGTTGGAAAGATTAATGAGAACGTCGGCACCTTTGCTGGTAAACTTTCGCACCAAATCGGGAAAGGCCGACTCATAGCAGATGAAGACACCCAGACGATGACCGGCTGCATTCAGAATCTTGATATCCTGCCCCGGAACAAAGTCCCCAGCCTCCTGAGTGATCCGATTGACGAAAGAAAACATCGGCGGGATGAACTCGCCAAAGGGAACCAGATCAATCTTGTCGTAGCGGCCCGCTTCGGAACCATCCGGTTTCAGCAGTACGGCGGAATTGAGCGGCTGATGCTCACCAGTGTAGGCAACCGTGCCAAACAAGAAAAAGCTTCCATGCCGTGCGATATTCATGGCCGCCTCGTGAAAGTCACGATCATCGTAGAAGTAAAGCGGCGCTGGCAGTTCGGGCCAGATTACCAAGGGCGCGGGAAGAATTTGGGATAAAAGGATCAGTCGCTGTTCTGCCTTTTCTCTTTCGAGCGAAGTCCATTGAACCTCTGGATTGATGTTCGGCTGTACTACTAACGCGGACTCCCTAGCCGGTATGGTCTCAGGAACGGATGGCAGCAACGGGAGAAGCGGCAGGGAAAACAAGGGCAGGAGACGAGTGCGAGGGTATCGCAGAAAGACGCATGCCGCCGCCGTTGCCAACATGGCGAAGACGAAGGAGAGCCCGTATACGCCCATTAATGGGGCTAAGCGTAACGGTGTCGACATGCTGATTCCGGCGTTACCCAAGTCCAGCCAGGCGAATCCGAATGTCGCATGCGTTCGCTCCAGTCCTGTCCAAAGCGCCGCTACAGCGGCAACCGCATAGGGAGTGCGCATTAAGGGGCCAGCTAAAGCGCTGAATACTGCCAGGTGCAGAGCTTTCAACAAACAGAAAAGCAGAAAGCAGCCCCATCCTCCCCATCGACCCATGCCGCCATGCACTTCCAGCACGAACTCGATCCAGGTACACAAGAAAAACCAATAGAAAATACCGGCAGCCCAGCCATAGAAGAAGCGCTGCCATACGTCACGCGTGCGCGCCAAGGCTATCAAGAGCGGTGTTAAGGCGATAGGCGCTAAAAAGCGCAGATCAAATTTAGGAAAAATGAGCAGCAGCAGAATTGCGGTCAGGATCGAAAGAAGCGCGTGTACAACAATCTCGCGCCGGTTAGGCATGGGTGACAGATGCTTCTTCGCTGATGCGATCAGCCATATAGGAGCTGCGGACCAGCGGCCCGCTAAATACCATTTTGAAGCCGAGGGAAAGACCGTAGTCGCGATAAGCGTCAAACTGCGCTGGCGCGATGTACTCGGCTACTTTCAGATTCCGGCGGGTTGGCTGCAAATACTGACCAATGGTGGCCACATCAACGTCAACGGTATGAAGATCACGCAGGAGGCGGTGTACTTCTTCGGGCGCTTCACCCAAGCCAACCATTAAACCGGATTTGGTCAACGCGTCTGGCTGGTAGCGCTTTGCAAACCGCAGAACGTCGAGCGATTGCCCGTAGTTCGCTTGCGGACGGACGCGCCGGTAAAGCCGCTGGATGGTCTCCATATTATGGTTGAAGACGTGCGGACCGGCGTCCAGCACGCGCGCGACGGAATCCATATCGCCGTTAAAATCGGGTGTCAGCACTTCCACTCGCGCTTGCGGCAGGGCAAGCCGAACCTGGCGAACTGTTTCCGCGAAATGGCGGGAACCGCCGTCCGGCAGATCGTCGCGGTTCACGGATGTGATGACGACGTAGCGCAGGTTCATCTGCGCGGCCATATCGGCAACGTGCCAGGGCTCGGCTGCGTCGAGACTAAACTCCTTCTTCGCGGGTGATCCTTTGGGGACGGAGCAGAAGCCGCAACCCCGAGTACACAGGTTGCCCAGGATCATGAAAGTGGCGGCCCCGCGATGGAAACATTCGTGAATGTTGGGGCAGCGCGCGGACTCGCAGACGGTGTGGAGACGCCTTTGCCGTAGTTCGGTCTTTAACCGATGAACGGATTCAAAATGAGTGCGCCCTTTGCGCAGCCACTCCGGCAAGCGCGGTTGCGCTCCTGATTCAATTTGAACGAGTGAGTCCAAGAGGGTGAAATTTGATTATCGCAAGGGGGCCTCCACAGAAGCGTGATGGCGTGTAATTCGGCAACCATCCAGCGGGTTCGAAGCGAGTTGTACGAAATACGGACTTACTAAAGGCAAATGAGAAAGCGTTCGCCATGGCCACGACGAACAACACAGTTCTGCGTATACAGAGTTCTTGAACTTAGGACAAAGCACAACTGAAGCTTTCCGCTTTGTAGGGGAAAAGCAATTCAATCGCCCTGAGGGCTCGTTTCGACACCATCCTGCGAATGCCGTTCGTTCTCGGTAAGCAAAGAAGGGGGACTATGGTGCCCCCTCATTCGTCGATCAATTAATCGTGGTCTCGCCCGTCGCCTTTGATCTTGTAGCCCTCACTGCGAGTTGTGCCGAGCACTGGCATGGTGGCTCCTGGAGGAGTGAACTCGGCGACAACGGTGTGAATGGTATTGCCGTGGTCACTTAACACGAATACGAGCTTAATGACTCCTTTAGACCCGTACGATACAGGCACGTTCAAATCAATCTCCGCGATGCCCGTGCAATCAGCATTCACTGTATAAGTACCCGTCTCGCCTCCTTGGAAATGAAAGCCAGTCAGCGAGTTGCCATCTCCGGGCGAGGGAACTCCGTCGTTCACGACAAAATCCATTTGCCTGAGCTTTCCGGATCCGTCAAAAGTTGTCAGGGCTAACCCCTTGGTCACGCTTGTAGTTCCGGTAAGATTTAGTGTCTCCCCCGAGATAGTGAAAGCGTAATCGCCTTTAATCGTGTGATTGCTGCATGCGCTGTTTTCGGTTTCAGCCGTGGCTAAACCATTGAGCGCCATTAAGAGGACTGCACCGGTGAGCACCCTAGCGGGATTGAGTGTCCGATGTTTCAGGATCTTCGAGTTTGCAAATTTATTATTCATGCGACCTCCCTTGGTCAGGACCAACTATGGAGCAGGCCATCGGCAGCTTCAATGACCATCGAATGCCCTTTGAATGGAATGTGGATTCCCTTGTAACAAGCTGCAGAGCAAAGGCTTACCGCTACAGGTTCTCCAATCGAGAGGCAGTTGCGGGCGCAACCAGCGAGTGTTACACTCGGAGTCCTCGAAAGGCTCATGGTGCAAATTGTTGAAGATCAGCCGCCACTGGTCCGTTTTGGACTATTCGAGGTTGATCTCCACACGGGCGAGATTCGAAAGAGCGGTAGGAAGGTAAATCTTCAGGAACAGCCCTTCCAGGTCTTAACAATGCTGCTGGAGCGTCCCGGCGAGATGGTTAGCCGCGAGGAACTGCAGGAGAAGTTATGGCCTTCGGAAACCGTTGATTTCGACAGTGGCCTTAATAAGTCAATCAAGAAGATTAGAGAAGCATTAGGCGACTCTGCCGAGAATCCCCGCTTTGTAGAAACGCTTCCCCGTCGGGGATATCGCTTCATTGCGGGAATCGAGCGCATTGAGCCTTTTGCACAGATGCCTTCCAACTCGCCCCACAACATTGAGGTGGCGGCGGCACAACTGCATCCCTTTCCTAGCCGGTTCAAGCATAAGACTTGGGCAATCGTGTCATTAATCTGTGCCGTGCTGGTAGCGGGTGTTATTGGCGCGAATCTTCCAGGCTGGCGAGACCAGTTTTCGACCCAATCAGGAAGAATGCCAATTGGATCGATCGCAGTGCTTCCGCTTGAGAACCTCTCCGGTGATTCCGCGCAGGAATACTTTGCTGATGGCATGACTGACGAGCTTATTACTGACGTTGCCAAGATCAGCTCCCTGCGTGTGACCTCGCGGGGTTCGACTATGCCGTACAAGAGCATTCACAAACCGTTGGCAGAGATAGCGAGAGAATTGGGTGTTGACGCTATAGTGACGGGCACTGTCGTTCGCTCAGGACGAAAGGTCAGGATCACGGCGCATTTAATCCGAGTTCGCGACGACAGGCACCTTTGGTCTGAGGAGTATCAGCGTGATTTAAGCGACATACTGACATTGCAGGGCGAGGTGGCTCAATCGATCGCGCACGAGGTACAAATCAAGGTAACTTCGGCGGAACAGGCAAGTCTGGCGCGAGCACGACCTATAAATCCGGCAGCGTATGAAGCTTATCTCGAAGGGAACTTTTCTTGGGACAAGGGAACGCAGGGTGATTTAAACAAGAGCATCGAATTTTTTTCTCGAGCGATTGCACTTGACCCGTCGTACGCTCAAGCGTATGCTGGACTTTCCCAGTCTTACTGCCTTCTCGGAATTTACGGAATGCGCCCGCCCGCAGAGGCTTACCGCGAAGCAAGACGGGCAGCGACCAAAGCATTGGCCTTAGACGAGACGATTGCGGAGGCTCACAACATGCT
>JBJMGL010000315.1:0-2976 GCA_045807985.1 Bryobacteraceae bacterium | reverse complement strand
CGGTTGCTCGCCACGCTTCGGCCTGTGAGCGACTGGTAACCAGCGCCAGCATAAAAACCGGATTTATCATCACCCCAATGGCCCAGTACAGATGCTGAGTTCGCCACAACGCCACCCCAAATCTGGTTGGAAGACGGGTCACGCACGCCCGCGTAAGAGAGCATCGTGTCTTTCACGCTGTCGCGTTCCAGCAAGAAGGTGACTGGCCCATTTCCTGGTTGAAAACGCAGTCCGGCAATAATGTTCTTTGCTAAGAAGCCCTGGGGACTGGTGCCCACCCGGAGACCAAAGCTCTGTGACGATATTTGAGCCTCCGCCGCTAAACCACCGGCACTCTGTGGGCCGAACGAGGAGCCAGCGGCAAGTGTTCCAAAACGCAATGTGCTCTGTCCGTCGGTGGTGCCGCCCTGGAGATATGTCGGTTTTGCAATTGCGCTGACGCGGAATTGGTTCGCGATCACGGTACTAGCTTCAAAGTTCGCCTGCTGAATCAACAAGCGATCGAATCCGGCTTGACCGCTTCGGCTTTGCACGATTGTCCGGGACTCCAGGAAAGGAGTGCCACGGCTTTCAATCGAAGCAAGCCTGTCTTCGAGCGAAATGCCTTGCGATGGGCTTTCCGCCAACGAGTTTGAATTGTCGCTGGACACTGGCAGAACGGTATTACCTGCCTGGTTCCGTTCGATAGGCTCAGGATAATCAGCTCTCGAAGCCGGTGAAAGCATTGCCGCCATATCTTCTTCCGGGCGCACGCTGGATAGATGAACATCGAGCTTTCTTTGAGCCGGGTAAGAAATGTCAGGATCATTGACCTGCCGAACCGCATTGCGATTACCAAACGACGCAACTGATCCTTCCGGGTCATTGGCGCCCAAACCAAGAAGAAGCGACTTCAGCGTGGAAGAAGGCGCGGGCTTTTCAACCTGAGAGACTTCAACCGCCCCTGTTTGTTTCTGCGTTAATGCTTCCCGCCAGTACCGCTCCGCTTTTTTCAGGTCGCCTCGAGCTTGTGCCCGCTCTCCCGCTAGGGCAAGCAGTTGAGAATCCGCGGGCCACTTGGCAAGGGCTTTCTCTAGCCACTCGTCAGCATACTTGTAATTCCGCTGCGATAGAGCAGCGCCGATGGCACCCGCGTAGTCGCTTGCCGCGGCGTTGTTGAGACCCCAGTTCGAGTAAACATTCAAGGCGCGTTTCGAATCTCCGGTCTTCAGCAGGTAGCCCGCTAAGGAACGCTGCAAATTGGCATTTTCTGGAAACGAGTAAGATCCTTGCTCCAATACCGCTAGAGCGCGAGGCAAGTTGCCTTGGCTTTTGGCCCGGTCAGCAGTCCGCAAAATCCAGGTAGACCAGATATCGGACATCTCGCTACGCTGCGACGAGCTAAGATCAGGGCGCGAGCGCAGTTGCTCTAAGATCCGGTACAAATCGCGCTGTCCGTCCGTTGTTTTAAGGAGAAGCCACGATAACTGCAGTTGCAGGCGCGCCGGTGGCACCGGTTCACCCGCCTTGGGGCGGCTCAGATAAGTTTGTAGAAGCCGGATCGCAAACTCCAGGTTCCCGTTCGCCGCGTGGGCAGTGGCCAGAATGCTGACAACGTCGCTATCCGTTCCCAAGCGAACGGCAACGGGCTGAGGCATGCGGGACGCTGCCGAAACAACTTCGCTCATTTGCTGCGAATCTTGCAGCAGGAGAAGATAGGTTCTCCAGGCAAGCTCATCTTGGGGCCGTGTTTCAAGAATCCCCTCCATCATGGATTGCGCGCTGGGGACCTGTCCGGCTTTCGCCAGCAGCGGCGCAAGTTGCATTTTCACGCCCAACTTGGTCTTTTCATCGGCAGCGGAGGCGGGCATCTCCAGTATCTTTTGCAGCTGCGCAATTCCTCCCTCCAGATTGCCTTTTGCCGCTTCCACCGATGCTACCGATTGAAGAAAACCGGGGTGTCGGAGAGCAATTTCACGCGCCTTTTCCGGCATGCGATTGTAAGCGCCTTCCGCTTCCTCCTGTTTGCCTTCCGCAACCAGGGCAGAAATCAGGACCTCCCAAGCTCCCGTATTCTCAGAATGCTCTCCTAGCAATCGCTGCATGGTCTCAGCCGCCTGCGCTGCCCGGTGAAACCGGAGCTGGAGGCCTGCCATCTGGACCTGGGCCTCTGTCGGAAGCTTTGAATTGTCCATATCGCGCAGCTCGGAAAACAGCTTGGAGGCTGCCTCGTCCTGGTTCGCGTCCAGATAAGCCGAAGCAAGGGTGATCTTCCATTCGGCTTGCTCGGAGAGTTTTGCTGAAACTGCTGGAGAAGGGGAGCGCGCCAGCCGGAGAGCCGACTTTCCGCCTTCCGCCTGAAGCTTGGCTCCGACCAACGCCTGCCACGAACCGGGGGAGTTTGGCTGCAACTGCGTCAACCGTTCAAAATACTTCAGGGCTTGCGTGGGCTGTCCGGCTCCCAGGAAGGCGCCGCCGATTCCCTGCAGGGCTTCTGCGCTGGAACTTTTTATGGCAAGAGCGGATTGGTAGTTGGTAATTGCTTCGTCCCAATTGCCTTCCCCCACCAGCTTTGTCGCTGTTTGCATAAAGTTCCAGAACTTGGCTGTTTCCAGCGCTTCCGCAACGCTTGAGTTTTTCGGTGATTCTTTCTTTGCTTTTTGGAACTCCTCGGCAGCTCCTGCAAAGTCGCCCTGCTTCATGCGAACGAAACCTAAGCCCGCTCGCGCGCGGCCATTGTGCTCATCTGCCGCCAGAGCCGTGGAAAAGCGTTGCTCCGCCTGCGCGATATCGGCCTGCTTGAGAGCCTCATAACCTAGTTGCTCATCTTTATTCATGACGATTTCTGGGCCGCTGCTGACAACCCTTGCGTTTAAATTGTCGAGAACAGCTTTCAACTCAGGGTCCGGATACCGGCTCAAGTAGCTGCGGAGAGAGGGAAGATAAGCGCGATTGCCCTTTTCCCAAACCAGAGCCTGCCGCCATGCTTCTTTCGCT
>JBJMGL010000314.1:0-15228 GCA_045807985.1 Bryobacteraceae bacterium | reverse complement strand
GTCACTGCGGCCAAAGAATTGCGTCCTGATATTGTTTTGCTCGACGTTGCCATGCCGCTTCTCAATGGAATCGAAGCTGCCCGTCAGATCAAGGCTGATAATCCGGCGGTAAAGCTGATCTTCTTAACTATGCAGACGAACCGTGATTATGTTCGCGAAGCTTTTGAAGTGGGCGCTTCCGGATATGTCTCAAAGCTGGAAGCGGCATCCGATCTGATCGCCGCTATCAAACACGTATATGCAGGCCGGTTTGCCTTGTCGCCGGGCCTTTCCGAACGGCTGCTCGGCCGCCCGTTGGATCCGCATCAAAATCCCACGAAATTATTCAGCGCGCTGACGCCCCGGCAGCGCGAAGTGTTGCAGCTTGTGGCGGAAGGCAAGTCGGCGAAACAGATTGCCGACCTGCTATTTATCTCTGTTAAGACGGTTGAATTTCATAAAAAGCACCTGATGGAAGAGTTGCGGATGCATAGCTCGGCGGAACTGGTCCGTTATGCCGTCGAGCAGGGTTGGGTTCATTCTTGATTCTTGCTGTCTGACTTCAAGCCACAATCAAAGGCGAGAGAAAGCTCTGGCCGGACATCACCGTCTGTATAGCATTACCCAAATCAGTAGCTGCAGCCTCTTTCAATACGTAACCGTTCACCCCCATGCCGACTGCTTCCTCGACATAGATCGGTTCGCTGTGCTGGCTGACAAAAATAATACGCAGTTCCGGCATGCGCGCGCGAAGTTGCCGGGCTGCTGCAAAACCGCCCATCACCGGCATGGAAACGTCGAGCAGGACCAATTCCGGCCGGAGAAGTGCTCCGGCAAGCCGTGCCGCGAGAGGCGCCCTCCTCCAACGTTACAATGGCGGAATAAAGCGCTTTCTCCTGCGCGGCGAAATGTTCGGAGAGCATGCTTTTGGGTGAAAAAGTGTGGCCTACGCGGCAGCGATATTCCTTTCTGTTTCCACTCTTTACCTCCCAGATGGTACCTTTGCAATCCGGGCAGGTCAGGTCAGTTAATTGCGGCTCCATGTTCGCACCATTGACTGCAGTACGCTTTTGTTCTCCTTGTCCTAATACCACCCAGGTGAGAACTGCTCCCATTCCGGCGACGTTCACCACGTAATCGGCCTCGATCTCGCGCAGGGCGCTCAACGGCATCGAGAGAAATGCGGCTTCCTCCGGATTCTGGACAATCGCGATCCCGCCTCTGCGCTTCACCTCCCATAACCCGCCGTACCATCATCCAACTCACCCGTGAGCGTAACCGCAATCACCCGCTTGCCATAAGCCAACGCCGCCGAGCGGAACATAACGTTAATACAGGGCCTGTGATGCTGCTCCTTGGGTCCGAGGCTCAAGTGCACATGGCCGGCTCAACCACCAAATGATGATCGAGAGGCGCAACGTAGATGCAGCCGTGTTCGATGACGGCCCCGTTCTCCGGATGCACCGCCTTGAGCCGCCCGGCCCTGGTCAGAATGTCTGGCAGGAAGCTTTTGTCCGGGGCGGCAAGTGAAGCACCACGAAGAACGCCGCCGGAAGATCAGGGGAGAGTTGAGAAGCTAATTTTGCAGAGCTTCCACGTCCCGGCGGACGCCCCGATTACGATAATGTCGTGTTCTGGCATAATCTGCACGATTTTGGGCCTCTAAGCAACTGGCGAAAGCGGCACATCGACCATAACTTTCGTGCCTTCTCCCAATGCTGACTCAATCTTCAGCGTTGCGCCAATAAGACGCGCCCGCTCTTCCATGCTGATCAAACCCAATTCCGGCCGATTGTCATCGATATCAAAACCCATCCCGGAATCCATTACTTAGAGTTCCAGTCCTCCCGGCCTGCCCTTAAGCATCACCTTTACGTGGGTCTTCCCGGCGTGTTTGGCAATATTTCGCAATGACTCCTGCGTGATGCGATACAGGCCGGTAGCAACCTCAATCGGAAGCGTGGCGGAAAGATCCTGCGCGGAGAACGTTGTGATCATCTTTTCGCGTTCGCCAAATTCTTCCGTGAGCGAACGGAGAGCTGGCGCTAGGCCGAGATCCTCGATGGCCGAGGGATGCAGCCGATGCGACAGGCGGCGCACGTCCTCGGAAAGTTCCCGCATTCGCGTGCGAATCTGCCCGAAAGTTTTTTCCGCCAGGGCCGGATTGGCGCTGATGTTACGGAAGACTTCATGACTATCAAGGTCCAGCGCGGCCAGACGCTGGCTGATATCGTCGTGCACTTCGCTCGCCAGCCGCCGCTCTTCTTCTTGTGATGTGAGCAAACTGCCGTCAGCGCGTAGCTCCTCCTGGTTGCGGCCCAACTGCTGGGCCGTGGATTCCACTTCGCTCGCCAGCCGCTCGCCCCTCGGTTTTCAGCAGCCGTTCGACTTCCTTGTGAGTCGTCATGTCTTCGAAAGTAATCAGCAGGAATGGCTCGCCGTCCGGCGGGAGGACGCATCCTCGAATGCAAAATACTTTCGAGTTTTCACCAGCCGTCCGATGCTCAAACATGAAGCTCTTGTTCTTCCCGGTCCGCAATTCCTCAAGATGGGACCGCAGCATCTGGTCCATGCCCCAATGAACAGAGGCAAGATTCGGAAGCAGGCGCTGTTCCAGATTCTGGCTGTTGGAACTATAAGAGAACAAAAGGCTTTATTCGTGGAGCGGATCTTGAAATCGAGATCGACTACCGGCAAGGGAAGCGGAATACTGGCGATTATCGATTGGGCGAAGTCGCGCGCTTCCCGGAGTTCCTGCTGGCTGCGGCGGAGCTGGTCGATTGCTCAATATTGTCGGCCATGTCTATGAGTTTACTAAAAACGAAGGTGTGCGCACTCGTCTTTTGTAAGTTAATTTACTACTCTCGGAAGGAGTTTACTGTTAGATGTTCTACGAACACCATAGGCCCTATGGGACTCTTCCGGTCCAGCCAATAACCAGCCCAGCCTGGTCTACTGTTTTGGATTGATAGCAGCGTTGGCTTGGTCGATTTTTAATAAAATCTGCTTCAAGTTGTCGGCGTTCTTTGCATTAGGCACCAGCGTCAGGTAGTTGCGCAAGTGTCCCGCGGCTTCCGAGTAGTTGCCTTTATCGAGCAGAAGCTGCGCCATCATGTTTTCCGCGTCTGGAAATTTGTGGCGGGTGTCCAGCTTTAAGAGATCCTTGATGCTTTTTTCCGCATCCGCCGCACGCTTAAGGTTATAGTTCGCAATGGCGTTGTACCAGAAGGAAGCAGGATATTCCACCGGGTCCAGAGAGATCACCTGCTTGCTGAACTTTGCGGCGTCTTCCCAATTTCCCTCTTGTGCCGTCAGCAGAGCCATTTGCTGATAGGGACTTACAAATTTACTGTCGGCTGCTATGGCGGCCTCATAGGATTTACGCGCCTCGCTGCCGCGTCCTCCCTTTTGCTGGATCTGACCAAGAGCGTACCAGGCAATGGCGTACTTCGGATACAGTTCCGTGGCGTTTTGCAGCCGTGCTTCGGCTTCTTCAAACTTGCCTTTTTGGATTAACTGCAAGCTCTTTTGATAATCTTTCTGGGCGTTTTTCGGCGCCAAGGCAGTAGTCACGCTAATGGTTGTGCCTTCGACATGTCCTAAACGGTGCAGCACGATAGTGCCGACATCCGGGGGGTCCATGGGACGCCGCGTGGCTAATTCCACGGTGTCAGAGCGGTAGCCGGGGTAGGAGGCACGCAGCTCGCAGTTCCAGAGATCCCTGGAACTGTTTCCACCAAGTCCTCCGAAGTTACCCATGGAAGAAGGGGAGTTACTACCAGGACGGCCGAAGGAGCCGCCCGCGAACTGATCCGAGGCGTCGGTGTCCACCATCATGTTCTGCCCCAGTTGGAAGGAGAACCGGCCTTTCGAATCGGTATGCGCTTCCAGGTGTGGTTGTCCGCCACAGACACGTTCGATCCGAATATTGTTGTTGGCGGGCGTTCCGTCATCTAACATCACTTGGCCCGACAGGAAAATGGGCGTCTGCATCTGCTGCTGGGTGTTGGGGAATGGCGTCGTGGTTTGGTTTCGATTACCAAATGGGCCATTCCCTGTTGAACCAGGGTTGCCGGTGGGGATGTTGCCCGACGGAATGTTACCCGCAGGCACATTGCCTGGAGCACCGCCATTACCACCCGGGTTGCTTCCACCTCCGGCTGGTTTTTGCTGCGCGAAAGCAGGCGCTATCCATAAGATGCAAGCGGCCATGGCCGGAAGTGCGATGGCTCGGCGGTTGATCCGGGTACTACTCATGTGAATCTCCCTAAATGTGGTTCGAGTATCTCATATTTTTGTGGGAGTGGCGAACCGGGGAGGTGCCGGGGGCAGTTGGCGGGCTTTATTTGAGGTTAGGAAACTTCGGCTAAGGGGTAGAGCGATAGTTCCGACACGGGGAAGTGTTTTTGGTTGTTGGTGATTAAGGTCAGTCCGCCAAGCATCAGGCTATTCAGAAGCTCCTTGTGACCACGCTTGCCGTTTAAGGCATTGATCAGGATATTGGTATCCGGTAAAAGGTTTTCATTCCGCTCGCGGCAGCCACGCGCCGAGAACGCGTTCATCTCTTTCTCTATCTTGCTGCCGCAAGCCCCGAACGAAGTTTTCACTGCCTTCGCGGAATTCGGGGTAATCTTCATCCTTTAAAAGCGGTTCGGGACTGCTTAGGAATTGGAAGGCGACGGCGATTTACTTCTTTCTGAAGCACTTCGACCAGAAAGGAGTTTCGGTCCTGCTGTCCAATCAACTCATCAATGTCAGCCAGCAGGTCTTTCGGAATCATGACTTGGGCGCATTCTGAGTGCAAGCTCGGAACCTCTGATAGTAAGTGTGTCATAAGATAACAATCGGTATACAGCTAACCGGAAGGATAATCCGTAGTTTCGTGAGCGTTTCAGTTCCGTGCTTCAGCAATGAGGAAGACAGAGAAAACGTTCCCTGTATTTCCCTTGGTTACTTAAGTGCTTGCAGTTGGCTGTCCGCTTAGAGTTGACAAAATCGCTGTACTTCAATAAGCTTTTGGCCGCTTAGTGAGCGGTTCTGTATCACTCAGGCGAATGACTTCCGAGGAGGTTGTCCATGTCATCTCCCAGCGCATCCGCTGTTTCCGCCAAATCGAGAGAGACCCGACTAGGCATTGTCATGTACGGTGGTGTTTCGCTTGCCGTTTACATTAATGGCATTTGCCAGGAACTATTCCGAGCCGTAAGAGGAGACGGATTTTATAAGATCCTGAAGCCGCTGATTGATTCCGACATTGTTGTCGATATTATTAGCGGCACTTCGGCTGGCGGCATTAACGGGCTTATGCTGGGTTTCGCTCTGGCCAACAATTGCCAGTTCAGCGACACGAAGGCGATCTGGCAAGAGCACGGCGACCTTCAACGCCTTCTGCAACGGATTGACATGGAGCCGGATGACTGCAAGTCCCTGTTGAACAGCGAGAAGTATTATCGCGAGAAACTGGCTGACGCTTTCCGCTCCATGAGCCCTTGTAAGGGGCTTGGCGACTGCCCTTCGCCCGTGAAAGAGCTGGATGTGTTTATCACAGGCACCGCCATGAACGCCAACGTTTACACTATGGTCGACGACGCGGGCCGCGCGATTGATTTGAAGGATTATCGCAACGTGTTCCGTCTGAAACACCGCCAAGACCGGCCGGGAGCGCAGCCCTTTAAGCCGGAACCGAGCAACGAAAAAGTGACTTATCAGACCTTGGCTAAGCTGGCTCGTATCACTTCCTGCTTTCCCGGCGCATTTATGCCCGTTGAGGTGCGCGTTGACGGCAAGCCGGCCGCTAACGGGAGTTCCAGCAATAACGAGTATAAGGATGCGGCCGTGGACCCAAAGCTTGCTGCCTGGGGCAAGCTGACGAAGTCCAATTACTATCTCGATGGCGGCGTTCTTGACAATAAACCATTTAGCCCTACTTTAGAGGCGATCTTCGGACGGACAGCGGAACGCGATGTGGACCGCATTCTGTTTTACGTCGAGCCTGATCCGCAAGAAAAAACTGCCGCGCCTCCCTGCGAGCCTACATTCTTAAGCGCTGCTCTTGATGGAGTTTTTGGAATCAGCACGTATCAGAGCATTACGGAAGACGCGAAGCTGGTCGAGGACCATAATGCAGCGGTTCTGCGCCATATGGGCGTTTGCCATGAACTCCAGGGCAAAGTAATGACGCAGGCCACAGGTGTTGCCTTACCCAGCGATCTTCCAGATGCGCAGAAAACCGTTTACGCGAATGCCCGCAACACGCAATTGAGCACACGGGCGCTCCTGGGCATTCTGCGCGATGCAAAAACGGGAGCCGAGCCTCATCTCACCAACAAATCCGACCGCGATAAAGCGCATGCGCTTGTTGAATCCTTGAAAGCGGAGCGCATCCCCGGCGACTTGAGCTTTGACGAGACGTTCGAGCGCTTCGACGTGTACTTCCGGCTACGCCGCCTGTACCACACCGTTGGGCGCATGCGCTGTGATTTGTACCGCGAAAACAAAACTCCAGTTTCTGACGCCAACCTGGAGCTATTGGCAGGGTTAAACCGTCATATTGAGCTGCTTGAAATTGTTCAGTATTGGTTCGAGTACATACTGGACCGTTCACCGGTGCAGTGGCAGGATTCTTTAACACCTGATCAGATCTGGCATCAAGTCAAATACGTGATGGAAAGCTTTCTGCGCTTGGCGGAAGACGAGGAGCGCGCTTTGCCCGATCTTCATATCCCGGCGACGGAAAGGCTTTCTCCGGCCGCTTTACAATCCTTCTACGAGAAACTTCGGAAGAGAGCGCAATCTCAGTTGGAGAAGTTCGAAACAGCTCTCAAAAAGGATGTGGACACAGCATCTCAGGGCACGTTTCGCGGGCTTTTGCAATGGACCGATGAGGCCGAGAGACAACTTTTAGAGGATTGTTCCCGCAGTAGCGAGTGTTTTCGAGAAGAGTACCTTCACTACGTCAATTTAGATGCTCTCGTTTTTCCGCTTGAGTTTCTTTCGAATTTAAAAGAAAAAGACCCAATACGCCTCGTGCGCATGAGCCCAGTTCCGACCGAGCGCGGATTCTGGCCGGATAAAGGACCGAAGGAGAAGCTGGCTGGCTGGCGGCTAGCGCACTTCAGCGGTTTCCTCAAGCGCTCCTGGCGGTCCAACGACATTCTTTGGGGCCGCCTGGATGGGGTTCGCACCCTGGTGGAAACTCTTTTGACTACGGAAGTGATCTCGAAGCTGCAGAAGGACCCAAATCTTCGCCGTCAAGCGGCAAGTTGCTTCTTCGAGGCTGATGGCACGGCAAAGCCTGACGTGGACCTTACCTTCGCTCATTCTCCGAAGATGTCGAGAGAAGAATTCCAGCGGTACTTGCGGGAAGTGCTCCTAGGACAGTCGGGGACGCCAGACTCGAAAGGTTTTGCGGAAATACTGAACCTTCTGATTGAGATGGCGCAACTGGAGATTCTTCATGAAGAGGTCCCGCAGGTCTTGGAAGATGCGGCTCTCCAGCAGGCGGAATGGAACCAGTTTAAAGTGAATCGCGCCGGAAACGGGCAGAAAACGCAGTTTGCATCGCCGACAGATTACATTGATCCGGCTCTCGCCACGGTTGCAGCCTTGAATACTGTCGAAGAGGCTAAAAAATTCTGGAATGACGGGTGTCAACAGGCGACCACGCCAAAAGACACGAGACTTGGCGAGTATTTCGAGAAGGGCTACACGGTTGCTTCAGAAACGCTGGAGACGGGCTTGCCTCCGCTTACGGCTGCTGGACTCGTCACTCACGCGCTGCTCGTCGTCAATAACTGTATTTTGGGAGCATTGGCGAAACCGGTGCGGAAGAAAATCGAAGGCAATCCGATTTTCAAGTTGGGCGTCATGCTTCCCTTGCGCCTGAGCTATCAACTCATTGCCCTTTGGAGCAGAGCGCCGAAGACGGTTGCCATTGTGAATGCAGCGGTCACTGCCGCGGCGCTGCTTCTGCTGGTTGTAGCCGCCAAATGGTATGATCCGATTCTCAAATCAGAACAGGGATGGCATGTAAAGTGGCTTGCGGCCATCGTTGTTCTTCCTTTGCTGGTCCTCGGCATACAAGCTTCCATGCTGCGCGGTGTTTTAAAGGCTTTGCTCTGGATTGCTGCTACTGTTGGCGCACTGGCGGCCGTTCTTTATCTCCTAGAGCAATATGTTTTGCCGCATATGACTGGCTGGTGGGGCATAAACTCCAGCTTTGTTATGCAATCCGTTCTGCTGCTGTTTATTGGATTGGTAGGTTTTCTGCTGGGGGCACGCCAAAAGAGCGCTGCCTTGCCGTGGCGGCAGAGGGCACGGCAAGCGGTTTCCGGTTTTGTTCCAGAAATGCGCCGAAGAAACGCTGCCCGTGTCAGCTAGTCGAGGAAAGTGTTGAGGCGAGAGAATTATCGACTCGCCTCAAGCAAGAAACGATTAAGGACTTACTTTGTTTGCGGCTGCGCTTCCTGCAAACTGCTCTTGCTTTCCGCTTGGGACGGCAGGTGTTTCTCTAAAAGCTTCTGAAACTCTGGTTTCCCGATTGCGCCCACTTTTTGTTCCACCACTTGGCCGCCCTTAAAGAGAAGCACGGTCGGGATTCCACGGATTCCATAACGCATAGAAGTCTGTTGATTGGCATCAACGTCGAGTTTTCCAACTTTGATTTTGCCTGCGTATTCGGTGGCAACCTGGTCCACAGTCGGCCCCATCATCCGGCAAGGTCCGCACCATTCGGCCCAAAAATCAACCAGCACCGGGACCTCGGAATTTAGGACGTCTTTATCAAAAGTTGTATCTGTGAAGGTTAGAGTGTCGTTTCCAGCCATCGTTATCTCCTGTTATTTGATGAACTACTAAGCATTTTGATTCAGTCGGGTTTTCATGGGTGCTGGGCTAAACTGGGGGCAGAAAGCTGCTCTTGTCCAACGTTTCTTTTCTTCGTCGTCTGACCTGGACTGTCCTGCTGTTCGCAGTGGGAGCAGCCGGAAGCCCTGGCGGCTTCAATCAAGCCGTTTCAACAGGTTCGGGAGAGAACGGATTTAGCGTCAGCCCTACGCTTTTTACAACGCTGGCGGCAATTAACGCGGCTGGCTATGACGCCGGCATCAACTCACCTTTGAATGATCACTATAAGGTGCGTACGCAAATACGCCAGGAACTTGCCGCACGTAAGATTCCCAGTCTGCCGGAGCTAACCGCTTTCTATAAGCAGCACAAAAAACCTACTGATACGGGTGATTTGAGCCAATATATTTCGTTTGCCCTGGTGGCGAATGGGCCGCCTAACTTTGAGGTTCCCACCCAGGTACCGCCGGATGTTCAGGCGCTGGCTGGACTGAGCGAGTTGTTAACGCGCTTCTATAAAGAAGGAAATTTAGAAGACCTCTGGAACCGGGCGCAACCGGCTTACACGACCGCCATGAGCGAGTATCAGGAGCCGGTCATTGGAACTCTTTTTGAAACAAATGGATACCTTCGCAATCCTTCCGGGTATCTTGGGAGAAGATTTCAGATCTACTTGGATTTATTGGCGGCTCCGGATCAGATTCAGGTCAGGAGCTACCGGGATGATTATTTCCTTGTGATCTCGCCGACCACGGCTCCCGTGGTGGATGAGATTCGGGATGCTTATCTGGCTTATTTGCTTGATCCACTTACATTTAAGTACAGCGAGGTGATTAAGTCGAAGAAGGTTCTGCAGAAGTATGCCGAAAGCGCTCCCGCTTTGGATTTAGCTTATAAGGACGATTGGTCTCTTTTGGTGACAAAGTGCCTGATTAAGGCTCTGGACAGCCGGTTCATACACGGCGGGCCTGAGAAGCGGCAGGCTTTTATCAATCAGGCGATGCGGGAGGGGTTTATTCTGACAGCGGGGTTGGCGGAGTTGCTGCCGAACTATGAGAAGCAGCAAGATGCTTTTCGTCTCTACTATCCCGATCTGATCTCCGCTTTGGACGTGAAAAAGGAAGAGAAACGGCTGAAGAATGTTGAGTTTGCGCAGTCGCTGCCGCCTCGCGTGATTGCTCCACCGGCAAAGATACAACTGGACCCGGCGGAAGAATCGCTACAGAGCGCGGAGGGTTTGTTCCAGCAGAAGGATTACGAGAATGCCCGTAAGCTGTACAAAAAGACGCTGGAGCAGACGAGCGACAAGGCAAAGCAGGGGCGCGCGTACTATGGACTGGCGCTGATCGATCTTGGAGAGAAACGTTGGGACGAAGCGCTCAATCTCTTTCAACGTACGGTGGATACGAATCCAGATCCCGCAACGACGGCTTGGTCACATTATTATTTGGGCCAGCTGGCGATCAAGACGGGGGATTTCGATAAGGCCACGGCGGAGTTTAAACATACTCTTGCTATTGAAGGCGCTTCCGCGAAAGCGCGTGAGGCGGCCGAGAAGGCGTTGCAAAGTACTTCAGGAGAACAAAAACAATGAGACTTCAATCATTTCCATCCGTTATCGCGTTGGCGGCTGCCATGACGCTTCAGGCGCAGCAGCCTAAGCCGAAATCGCAAAAAGAAGTGGACGCTTTACAGAAAGTCCAGGCTGCGGCGCAAGCGCAGAATTATGATGGCGAACTCCAGGCTATCAATAATGTGCTTGAGAACTTTGCCGATACCGAGTACAAGCCAATGCTCTTAAATATGGCGATGGATGCCGCACAGAGAAAAGGAGATCAGGCGCAGGTGACCGTGTATGGCGAGCGCGTGCTGGAGGCGGACCCGAACAATATTCCGGCAAGAGTGCTGCTGGCGGAGAGCATTGCCGGACGTACGCGGGAGAATGATCTGGACAAGGATCAGAGCTTGAAGAAAGTGGATGATTATGCCAATAAAGCCCTGGATCTTTTAAAAACCGCTAGCACTCCGCCAACAGGCATGACTCCGGAGCAGTGGCCTGATTACAAGAAAGAATTGACTTCGCAGGCTTATGATGCCTTGGGGCAAGCGGCTGATCTTCGCAAAAACTATCCGGACGCAATCAAAAACTTCAAGTCGGCCATGGAGGCGCAACCGGCGAACGCTGTTCCGGTAGCACGCCTTTCGAAGGCTTACGTGGGTGCCAAGCAGTATGATGATGCGATTTCAACTGCTGACAAAGTGCTGGCGATGAACGATGCACCCGCAAGCGTGAAACAATTTGCGCAATCGCAAAAGGATGCCGCAACCAAACTGAAAGGCGCTGCGACTCCTGCTAAATAAGTGAAAGCTCCTCATGGGCGCAAGCATTGAACTGCTTGAGCAGAGTATTAATTATCGATTTCGGGATCGAACGCTGCTTGAGCGGGCTCTGACACACCGGTCGTGGAGCGCCGAGCGGCCTGGTCATCGTGTTGCGGCGGGTCAGGCGGAAGCTTCTGAAAATCCCTCCCTTGCCCACCGTCCCCGTGAACGGGGAAGACGCGATAACGAACAACTTGAGTTTCTGGGTGATGCAGTACTTGGATTTGTTGTCAGCGAAGCGCTTCTGAAGCAGTATCCGGCTGCTGATGAAGGGCAACTGTCGCAATGGAAGGCACACCTGGTCAGCGCAAGTTATTTGTTTCAATGCGCCCGCTCGCTTCAGCTTGGCGATTACCTCTTGTTGGGAAAAGGCGAGGAGCGTAACGGCGGCCGGGAGCGGCGGACCTTGCTAGCGAATGCTTTTGAGGCGGTGATTGCAGCTATTTATCTGGATGGCGGTTTCGAGCCGGCGCGGGACTTTATTCTGGCTTGTGTTTTGATGCGTTTGGACGACGAGAGCGATCTGGCGTCCTTTGAGCTGTCAAATTACAAGAGCATTCTGCAGGAAGAGGCGCAATCCCAAGGTTTGCCGACACCGAAGTACACGATTGTTGGAACGAGCGGACCCGAGCATGCAAAAGTTTTTACGGTGGAAGTAGCGATTGGGAGCCGTTTGAAAACTCGAGCAACAGGAAGCTCGAAAAAGACTGCCAGCCAGCTTGCGGCCCAGGCGTTGATTGAGCAATTAAGGTCGGACGAGGGCAAATCGGAAGAAAACTTAAACGCGGAAAAGCCTATGGGTTCGATTGTTTGAGGCGAGATCGTGATTTCTTCCCGTGCGTCAACATACACTAGAAGGCGAACTGATTTGCCACTTATGTTTAAGAAGCCGCTACTTTTACTCCCTTTGTCGATGGCGCTGGTTACGACTGTTGCCAGCTCACAATCCGCTCAGAAGCTGCAACAACGGCCATTTGGAAAGACACCGGATGGCCAAGCCGTCTCGCTTTATACTTTGCGGAACGCTTCCGGGATGGAAGTGACGATTACGAATTACGGGGGCGCGATTACGACGATTAAAGCGCCGGATAGCAAGAAGAAGTTTGGTGATGTGGTGCTTGGGTTCGACAGTGTTGAGGGGTATGCATCCAAGGAAAATACTTCTTATTTTGGCGCTCTGATTGGACGTTACGGAAACAGACTGGCGCATGGGAAGTTTACGCTGGATGGCCATACGTATCAGGTTCCGACCAACGATGGCCCGAACTCACTGCACGGCGGCGCGATTGGGTTTAACCGGCGGATTTGGCAGGCCAAGGATGCTTCCACGGCGAATGCGCCAGCCCTGGAGCTCCATTATTTGAGCCCTGATGGGGAACAGGGCTTTCCAGGCAATCTGAATGTGACTGTCCGGTATACGCTCGGCAACAGGAATGATTTGAGGATTGATTATTCGGCCACGACCGATAAGGATACGGTTCTTAATCTAACGAACCATTCCTACTTCAATTTGGCGGGACCGGGTAGCGGCACAGTGTTGAACCATAGCGTGATGCTGGCCGCTGACCAGTTTACGCCCGTGGATGGGACGTTGATTCCCACCGGGAAGCTGCAGAGCGTGGCGGGAACTCCGTTTGACTTCCGGAAGCTGACGCGCATTGGTGAGCGCATCGATGCTCCTGATGAGCAGCTTAAGCTTGGCAAAGGATACGACCACAATTTTGTGCTGAACACAGGCGGCGACTTGACGAAGGCGGCAGCGCGGGTGGAAGAACCGACCTCCGGGCGAGTTCTGGAAGTGTTTACGGATCAACCGGGAGTTCAGTTTTACTCCGGCAATTTTCTGAACGGGCAAACAAAGGGAATCGGCGGGGCTTATCAGTTTCGATCCGCTTTGTGCTTGGAGACGCAACATTTTCCGGATTCACCGAACCATCCTAACTTTCCTTCCGATCTCTCCGGGTTGCGGTGGACGATCAGCTCCATCCTCGCCTCGGCCGCCAGCCGGTCGCGCAAAGCGTAGAGCTCGGCGAACTTCCAGCCCGTGTCGACGTGGAGCAGGGGGAAGGGCGGCCGCGCCGGATGGAAGGCCTTGCGCGCCAGGTGCAGCATCACGCAGCTGTCCTTGCCGCCCGAAAAGAGCATCACCGGCCGCTCCGCCTCGGCCACGCCCTCGCGGATGATCTGGATCGCCTCGGCTTCCAGGCGCTTGAGCAAAGGCAGGGTCAGAGCGAGATCCTCAACGGCTGCAAAAGCCCCTCCCCTTCAGGGGAGGGGTTGGGGTGGGGGATGTTTCAGCATCGGCCGTGCCCCTGACAAGCCCCACCCCCTTCCCCTCCCCTAAAGGGGAGGGGCTTAAGCGCAAGCCTGCTCAAGGATGAAACACCACCTCCGCGACCCGGCGCCGCCCGGCGATGCGGGTGAGCTGGACGAAGATGTCGACCGTGCTCTTGATATAATGGCGCACGTCGTCGCGGCCGAGCTGGGTGCCCGCCTGGAGGGTGAGCAGCACGATCTGCTCGATCGCGCGTTCGGGGCTGTCGGCGTGGACCGTGGTCATCGATCCGGGATGGCCGGTGTTGATTGCGCGCAGGAAGGCGAAGGCCTCCTCGCCGCGCAGCTCGCCCAATATGATCCGGTCGGGCCGCATCCGCAGCGAGGCCGCCAGCAAATCGTTGGCATTGACCTGCGCCTCGCCGAGCTTGCCGCGCGCGGCGAGCAGCCCGACCGCGTTGGGCTGGCGGATGTAGAGCTCCGGCGTGTCCTCGATCAGGATCAGCCTTTCCTCGGCGGGCACCTCGCGGAGCAAAGCGTTGAGGAAGGTGGTCTTGCCGGTCGAGGTCCCGCCGGCGACGACGATGTTCTTGCGCGCGCGCACCGCGGCGGCAAGCATGCCCGCAATGTCGCCCGCCTCGAGCGTGGCCGCGAGCGCATCGTCGATCTCGGCCTGCGCCGCCGAATCGCGGCCCCGCGTCTCGGCGAAGGCGCCCGCGGCGACATAATCGTCGAGGGTCAGGTCCGGCGAGACATGCTTGCGGATCGCGAGCGCCAGCGGCCCCCGCGTCGCCGGCGGCCCGACCACCTGCACGCGCGCGCCGTCCGGCAGGGTCGCCGAGAGCAGGGGATGCTCGCGGCTGATCCCCTGATGCGCGATCGCCGCGATCTGGCGCGCCAGCCGCTCAAGCGTCGCTTCGTCGAGCCTGGGCGCGTCGTGGTGCTCGATCTCGCCGGCGATGGTCTCGACCCAGAGCTCGCCAGGCCGGTTGACGTAGATGTCGGTGACGTCGGGCCGCGCCAGCATGCCGGTGAGCGGCGCCAGATAGGAGCGGAGATAGATGCCCGCGCCGTCATTGGCGGCGGCCTGGGTCACCGCCTGTTCTCGGCGCCGGTGAAATCCAGGTCGCGGGCGACGAAGATCGAGATGCTGGTCCCGGCGCGGACGGTCAGCGTCGGCGTGATCTGCGCGGGCTGGACGATCTGGGTCGCCCCCTGAAGCGAGCCCGGCAGCACGACCACCGCGCCATTATTGTTGCCGACCCGGCCAGCCAGGTTGACCCCGACGTCCAGGATCGACTGCAGGATCGCGCCGGCGAAGCGGGTGAGGAAGTGCGAGTTCACATGGGCGCGGATGCCGCCGCCACCGAGCGTGTCCGCGGCGGGCGAGCCGATCGCGATGGTGACCCCGTCGGGGCGGATCAGCCGCGTCCAGGTGACCAGAGCGCGGTGCTGGCCCGGCTGGACGTCCGAGCGATATTCGCCGATCAGCCGGCTGCCGCGCGGGATCAGCACCCGGCTGCCGTCGAAGCCGCGCACGTCGCGCGAGACGATCGCCCGCGCGAGGCCGGGCCGGGTTGAATCGAGCGCGGTCTCGAGCACGGCCGGGATGAGGGTGCCTTGGGCGACGGTGGTGGCGCGATTGGCGAACATGCCGGCGCGCGCGCGGCCGCCGGACGGCAGCACGCCGCCCGCCTCCTCGGCGGTCGGCGCGGCCGCTGCCGCCGCGGCGCCCCCGGCCGGAGCGGC
>JBJMGL010000313.1:0-5796 GCA_045807985.1 Bryobacteraceae bacterium | reverse complement strand
CAAGTCCATCTTCGGATGGCGCTTCTGATCTCCGCACACCCGGCCCGAACGTGAGTCCTTCCAAATTCCAATGCGCGCTGCGATCGGGCGTCAGTATCGACCAGCGCATGGCCGCGAAACGGTCGGCAAACCATGGCGCGTTTGCTTCCACGATATAGTGATCCGGTTTGTGCCATGCGACGAACTGCTCCGGATCGGAATCCGTGACGCGGCGAAAGCGCGCAAAGGCTCTCATTTTGTGGATGTCCCGATGAATAGCCTTCTGCATCAGCGTTAGTTCGCGTATATTGTCATCAATATCGATTTTCAGCAGGTTACGTTCGCCATGTGTGATCCGGTACAGGATGCGATACAGGAGCGCCCAGCGATTTTCATCACGGTGCATCGCCACGACTTTCGCCACGTCAAGGAACTCTTTGGGAACGGTAGCGGTTACCGTAGCTGTACGCGTATCGATTGGTTGGGTAAATAAACCGGGAGACCATAGCACTTGGTCAGGCGCAATATCCTGGATCAGGAGACTTCTGGCCGCTGTCCGCCAGCTTGCGAAATCGTCGGCAGTGACGGACGTCATAGCTCGCCCGACCGGGCCGTTTCTGCCGTTTCAAAGAGCGCCAACTGTTGTTGCGGGGGCACAAACTGCTGCGGCAGCTTCGGGCTGTCAATCTGTCGGCTAGCCGGATTGTGATCTGCCGTTACGATGAAATACTGTGATTTTTTCATCGAAATTTTTAATTTTGCCAGATCGGCCAATGTGAGCGCACGGTAACGCCGCACGCTCAGAATTCGCTGAACGTTGCGAACACCAAAGCCGGGAACTCGCAATAGCGCTGATTTGCCCGCCTTATTCACATCAACCGGAAAGAACTCTCGATTACGCAGAGCCCAGGCCAGTTTCGGGTCTTTGTCGAGCGGCAGGTTGTGATCCGATTCAGTCGTTAGTTCATCGGCTGAAAACCCGTAAAATCGCATGAGCCAGTCCGCTTGGTACAAGCGGTGTTCGCGCAGGAGCGGAATTTTCTTTAAAGGCAGCGCAGGATCGGCATGTGGAATCGGACTAAACGCTGAGTAATAGGCGCGGCGCAGCCCGTAATTCTTATACAAATGGGCCGATTTTTCCAGCAACACAGCATCCGGCGCATCCGTCGCCCCCACAATGAACTGAGTGCTCTGACCGGCAGGCGCGAAATGCGGGCTTTGGCCGCTACGGGACGTTTTATCTTTTGCCTCCAGGATGCCGTGGGCAATCTGCTGCATCGATTGCTCAATGTCTTTATGATTCTTAGCCGGTGCTAACTGCGCCAGATCGCTGTCCCGAGCCAACTCGATATTGGCGCTCAAGCGGTCTGCCCATTGCCCTGCTGCACGCATGAGCACTTGCGATGCACCCGGCACGGCTTTCAGATGGATATAGCCGCCAAAACCGTGGTCCACCCGCAGCATTTGAGTGACACGCACCATTTGCTCCATGGTGTAATCGGGGCTCTGAATAATACCCGAACTCAGGAACAATCCTTCGATGTAATTGCGCTTATAGAACTCAATGGTCAGATAAACGACTTCTTCAGGAGTAAATCGTGCTCGCTTCGTATCGCTCGAAATACGGTTTACACAGTAGCTGCAGTCATAAATACAGTAGTTTGTGAGCAGCAGCTTTAACAAAGAGACACAACGGCCATCGGGCGTAAAGCTATGGCAAATACCCATGCCGTCGGTATTGCCGAGACCGCCCGGAACCGCTGCTCGTCGTGAACCACTGCTGGCACACGACGCATCGTACTTTGCTGCGTCAGCCAGCACCCGCAACTTTTGCCTGATCTCCATCCAGCCTGTTTTTAGATGAAAAACAGCGCTTAAGAGTTTTATTGCACTTACGGCTTTCTAACCACGCACGATTTCAGGAGGCGAGGAACTGGATTGGCCCGCTTCTTCAAAGTCCTCGTTCTCGGTGGAAAGCTCGTTCGGCATGTGAAAGTCTTTCAGATCACCTGCGGCATCAAGCGGCGCGTCGAACGGGTCAGAAAGAACCTTCACGTTGCCGTACAACGTGGGAACCAGATTCTCACTGACTGCGAAATGGACCAGTTCCAGCGTATTTCGAATCCGACAGTAAGTCACCTCTGATAAGTCTATTTTCCCTACTGTCGGTGCAATGTTGGTGAGCGCTTCGAGATCGCTCCGAAAGTGAATCGGCGTGCGAATGGCAGCCGGCGTCGATGCCGTTAACGAGTTAATGTAGGTGGGTTTCCAATCAATATCGTTTAGCAGGCGGTCGTGGATGACATCAGCCATGCCTAAACCGACCGCGCTGTGGTACGTTAACTCGCTCAGGCTGCGTAGATAGATCCGGCGGACAATGGGTGTGTCCGGGAAAGGATTGTACTCACAGGCGACGCTGCGGTTCACCACTTTTGTATCCATTCCAGCGCCGCTGATATTTTTGCCGATCTCGTCAACGATCAGGATGTCAATCTCCGGCGCTGGCAGTTTCGCCATGGAGGACTTTACTTCGCGCAGCAATTCCTCCTCTCGCGCCATCATTGCATCACGGCCCTGCGCTCCACTCACCGCCACCAGACCCGCTGTTTCGTGATGTGCGCCTTCTTGAATGGCTAAGCCGCCCAGGATCTTGCCGGTATCGAAAATCTTCGAACCGGCGCTGCGGATCACGCGCTCCAGTCCCAAGCGGTAGGCAAACGTATGGTACTGCCGAGCCCCAGCGAATTTGCCGAGCCCGATAGCCATCATTTTGAAGAGGCCGCTTTCCAGGGCGCCCGAAAAATCGGTATGCCACTTGACACGGCCAATCAGGAAAATCCCATCCGATTCGTAGGCATGTTTATCGATAAAGGTTTCCATGCCTTCCGGAGTTTTGCCGAGCGGAACCACGTCAAGCGAACTGATCACAGGCGCGCCCATCGTCGCTTCATGTATTCCATAATGAGCGAGAACGTCCGCCTGACCTTCCGCCGTTGCCGCGCCATGACTGCCCATCGCGGGGAACAAGAAAGGCTGAGCGCCCCGTTCTTTCCAAAACTCAACCACCGACCTCACAATCGTCGCGATATTTGAGATGCCCCGGCTTCCGACTCCTATGGCAATACGTGCGCCCTTCGGCACTCGCTTAACAAAGTCGGCCCCCCCGAGCTCCTTTCGGATATGCTCCGGAATGTTGGAAATCGCGCGATTAGGGAAATGTTGTTCAGCAAGGACGAACCGAGGCAGATTCATCTTTACAGCTTACTCCTGAGAGAGAGCCAAATTGTGTTATGGATTGGGGTTTCCGTCTCCCCAGCTCTGCTCCAGCATCAGCGTGTACTCTCCCGAAGCAAACAGATCAAAGGTGAACTGGTGCGGTTCGGGCCGATCGAATACGGAGTCACGCAGGCGCTGCTCGTACCACAGATCGAGGTGCCGATGGTAACGCCGCAGGAAATCAGGCGAAAATGTCTCAGGTAATGGGAACTCGTGGAATACAGTGTGTAAACCAATCGAGCGCCGGAATAAAGCGCTAAAATCAAGAACTCCCCAGCTTTCCAGTTTGGTACGAACATGATCCGGCACGTGTTGAACCAGAAAAGCAGCAAAAGTCTCCGGCCTGATGCGCCGCCCCTCAAACTGCCCGGAAAAGGCCGCGCTTTCGGCGCATTGTTCCATCCACCGCATCAGATCCTTGCCGATGTAGAACAGCATACGCAACTCGGCATATCGGCCGCGTAATAACTGCTGATCAAGATCGTCAGCCGGTAGCTCCGTATGCGGCAGAAAACCCTGCAAAACAAGGCTTGCGCGCGAGCTCTCCATCAAAGCTGATGTGTCTTCCGGCCCCGAAAACGGGTGCAGGATGAGTGGGGGTAGCCGAAAAGATTCAATACTGGGGGAGTTCATCGATAATTCCGTAATCGCTTCCAAGCCGGTTCCGCCTTGTTTCATAGTGTTTCTTACAGGTCTAGTGAATACTCTTCCTACCTATCGACACAAATGTGTAATTCGGGAGATCAGATATGACGATGCTAGTTGAAAACTAATCATTACGGGATAAGTAGTATCTACAAAGTTGACTTTGTTTCGGATGATTTTACTGATGAGGGTCCCGGAACTTCCTTTGGCCGGGTAAGCTCCAGTTGTATTACCGGATCTAGGCTTTTCCAGGGCAGCGCCCCGCCCACGGAGCGCCCATTAAGGAAGAAAGTCGGCGTCTGCTGAATGCCTAAACCCTCGCCTGCTTTCATGCTTGCCCTTACTTCGTCCGCCTTGGCGTGATTGTCCATACAAGCGCCTACTTGGGAAGCATCTAGCCCCTGAGTCGCGGCAAACGCCGCTGTCTTATCGCGAAGGTTAGCTTCATTGACCTCTCCCTGGTGGTCAAAAATCCAGTCATGAAAGGCCCAAAACGCAGTTGGATTCTTGTCACCAATGCAGTGTGATGCCTCGGCTGCCGCAAACGCCCATTTATGGATAGATTCGATCGGAAAATCCTTAAAGATGACTCGAACATCGTTCGGGTATTTCTTAGGCAGTTCGTTCCGCATGGTTCGGGCAAACTCGCGGCAGTAGGGACACTCAAAATCGCTGAAGACGACCATTGTCACTGGGGCACTGGTTGGTCCAAAAGAGGGCCCGTCAGAGGGAAGGTGTAAAAGAGTATCAACATAAGGCGACTCGCTGAGGTTCCAAAGCGTACCGTTGACAAACTGCTTGCCATCGGAGGAAACAAAATAAACTTTTTCAATTCTTTGTTCCTTGCCCATGCTCAAGTGGACAACTACTCGGGAAAAGCTTGGAAAAGCGCTGGAGGTTGGATCATCAACCACAATTTTGACGAGGGGTGTGTATCCTTCCGTATAACGGATAAAAGCTTCTAATTTCGTTTTATCGATCTTCGGCTGAGATCCATCAGCGCCTTCGGAAGGGCAACAAGTAATTGCGGCTGCGAGCACCGCAGCCAGCATGCAGTTTCGCAGCATGATTCTTCCTCAGTGTAAAGTACAGGGCAATCGCGCCTCACTATACTGAGGGTTGCTTTTGATTCGTCGGTACTTTCCGATTGCGACGTTAGCAATTGCGATCGCGGTTCTTTATCTTTACAACTTGGACGGAGTAGGAGTTCTCGGGCCGGATGAGCCCCGATACGCTGCTATTGGCAGGGCTATGGCTCAGACGGGTGATCTTGTTACGCCGAAGCTTTGGGGTAATTCCTGGTTTGAAAAGCCGCCACTTTTGTATTGGTTGACAGCCGCTGGAACGGCATTCGGGCTTGGGCCCGATCTGTGCGGCCGTTTGCCGGTTGCCCTTCTAAGTCTTCTCTTTTTGGGCCTATATCTTCTGCTTGTGAGACGCGAGTTTGGCGGAAGCGTGGCGGTAATCTCCACTGCGCTGCTGGGGACCTCGGCTGGGTGGATCGCTTTTAGCAGTTTTTGTTTGACAGATCTGCCATTGTCGGTTTTCTTCTCGCTTGCGGTTGTGCTTGCATTACCTCTGCTCCGCCACGAACCGGACGCAAGAGGGCTGAACATAACCTTGGGGGGCATCGGCCTCTCTCTGGGGTTGGCTGTCTTGGCAAAGGGACTGGTGCCGATTGCCTTGGCATTGCCATTCGTCTGGTTCTTGCGCCGTTACTGGCGAAAATGGTGGCTCGCGGTAGCTGCTTGCCTTTTGGCGGCGTTGCCGTGGTACTGGGCTGTATATGCGCGCAACGGCTTTCCTTTCATCGAGGATTTTTTTCTCAAACACCACTTCCAGCGTTTGTACTCCGCTTCTCTTGCGCACGTTCAACCTCCCTACTACTACGTGCCT
>JBJMGL010000312.1:0-3982 GCA_045807985.1 Bryobacteraceae bacterium | reverse complement strand
GTCAATGCCTGGACCGGAGAATAGAGACGGTGGAGAAGCTCAAACAAGAAGTGCTGAGCATCATCCAAGAACGAGATGCCAAGAAAATCAAGATTCATTGGCAGTTCTCCCTAGCCGGAGCCAGAGAGGAAATGAACTCTCACTACCAACGGGTATTCGCTCAAAATGCTCAGTACAGAAAAACGTAGCAGCATTTATTTTCCAGAGTACTAAGCGTCACGCAAATGAATGAGTTCCGGCCGCAACGCTTCCAGTTCTTGAATCAACTTATCGAGAAGCGGTCCACAAACCCTACGCTCACCATTCTTGGCGGCAAGTTCCAATTCTTGAGCATAAAACCGGGACCGTGGAGCATGCAAACTGCCCAGTGAACCCTTTATTGTATGAGCGATGCGAGATAGGGACGGCAAATTGCCGCTGGCTAGCGCCTGCCGCATCTCAGCAACTTGGTCGACACATTCGCCTAAAAACAGGTTGATAATTTCAACAGCCAACTCATGGTCATACGCCATTTGCTCTTGAAATCCATTTGGATCAAAACGAGGTAAAGTTTGTGATTCGGCGCTTTGGGGTGTTGAACTCGCCCGAGCGAGGCTTCCGGCAAGACTTTCGACGGCTTTGGCAAACACTGCAGGCTCGAAGCGTTCCGGAAGGTATCCATCAATACTCGTTTCATGAGTTTCCAACCAGCCTGCGTCGTTTGGCACTTCCGGGGAAACGGAAAGAATGGGAGTTCTTACAGCCGAGCGTTGGTTTTGCTCCAATTGGCGGAGCTTTGCCGTAAAAGGCTTTAACTCTTTGTCGGGAGCGCCGGAAGGCAATAGCACTGCGTCGAACTTCTGGATCTCCAAAGCTTCAGCGGCTTCTCTTAAATCGTTGAGCGGAAGAACAGCGTGGTGGGCACCTTCAAGCAGCAATGAAATACGCTGGGACTCGCCTGGATCGTTTTCAATCAGAAGCACTCGCAAGGTATCTATATTATTAGCCATGTTACTGAAGCTGGTTTCGATGAGCGCCAGAAATCGCGAAAACGGGAAGCAACTTCCGAGCCCGGATCTCTACTTCTTTCGTGTATGTTGTATACTCTCGATTTAGTGGGGGTGTGCCTTCCCTAGTCTCACGACTCGCACCGTCATAAGGAAAAAATGCCGGTGGCCAAGTGCTTTGTTTTCCGGTATTAAGCCTTTTTCAGCCCATTTCTTTAATTTTATTTTTCCTGACGATTGCCGTTTGTGCGAACAGCCTCTCCGGAATGTTTCCCGCGTTCCGGTTTGTCCGTCCTGCCTCCGGTTGCCGAAGCCCCTGCAAGCAGAGTTTTTCTGCCGCAACTGCCGAACCGCGTTTGTCAGTTCCTTTTCGCTGGATGAGCAGGGCTTTTGCGCCGTTTGCCGCGAGAGCTTAGTCAGTTTCGATGCAGCTTATTCGTTTGGCGCTTATGAGGGTGGGCTTCGTAAGATGATTCACCTTTTTAAATATGGGAAGGTGGAGAGCCTGGCGGAGCCGTTAAGCAAGTTTCTCCTCCTCGCGATTCCACTGGAGGCGCAGTTCGATACCGTGATCGCGATGCCGATGCACTGGCGAAAGCAATGGGAGCGCGGGTTTAATCAAGCCAAACTTCTGGCTGAGCCGATTGCGCGCCGGTACGGGCTCACGGTGGCCGATCTTTTGCGCCGGACCCGCTACACCAAGGCCCAAGCGGGCTTGAATGAAGCGCAGCGCCGTGACAACCTGAAGAACTCTTTTTGTGTCCGACGACCGGAGCAGGTTGTAGGCAAGCGCGTGCTTTTAATTGATGATGTATTTACAACTGGCGCAACTTTGCGGGCAGCGGCGGAAGTCCTAAAAACTGCCGGTGCTCTTCATGTAACGGCTTTAACCCTGGCGCGTGTCGATCACCATTCGCCCGAAAAGGGCCGGCGTTCGCTAGAATCATTGCGTCAGAAAACTGGTTTTGCTCCCTCCCGGGAGAACACTGAGATAGAAATATCCGCGGGACCTGGAGTGCAGTAGCGAATAATAATAGTAACAATGGGGGAGCGTGTCTGATGCCAACTCAGGATCGCCTTCATAGGCCCGTCCTTGTGCTCAATACCAGCTATGAGCCGATTAATGTCTGCGCCGCCCGGAGAGCGCTTGTTCTGATTCTGAAAGGCGTTGCCTCGGCTGAGGAATCGGCGCCGGTTCAAATCCACTCCGCGCGGCGTTCTCTTTACGTGCCTTCGGTCATCCGGCTTCTGGAGTACCGGCGTATTCCGCACCAGACACGAGCGCTTTCACGCAAGAATATCTTGATGCGCGACCGCTATACGTGCCAGTATTGCCATAGAGTCCTGCCCTCCGGAGAGATGACGCTTGACCACGTCATCCCCCGCTCCCGAGCCGGTGAGACGACATGGGAAAACCTGGTGGCCTGTTGCCATCCCTGCAATAACAGAAAAGGCAGCCGCACCCCGGAAGAAGCGGGCATGAAGTTACTGCGCCCGCCGCGCCCCTTTAGCCTTCACACGAGTCGACATCTGATGCGTCTCCTGGGCCGGAGCGACGACCAATGGCGTAAATATCTGTTTTATTCGGAGTAGCACAAACTTTAGAAACAGGGCCTGTTGTTAGTTCGTCAAGATGTCCGCTTTTATTAATACGTGATCTGTCCGCTTTTGGGTTTTCGGTTTAGGCGGCGCGAGCCGCCTTGTTTTTTCATTTAGCCGCATGAAACGGGTTCGCCGGCACGGTGGGAAAGTGGGAATCTCGCGCAGTCGGCGAGATTCCCAAGGAGGTGTGGGGATGGGAGGAAACCTGTCTTTGGTTTTCGCCGATGTCCACGTCTCCCTCTTTTCCACCGCGCTCCGGTTGACGTGTTTTCTTCAGTGACTGGCCCTGGCTGTCGAACGGCCCCACTACGTGCGGTCCGTAGCGCAGCGACCCCCGTCCGTCGAGATGTTCGTGAATCGTGCCGTGCAACCCGCCAACGTGCTGCGAAAACGAGATTTCTCGATCTGCCACACGCGTTCGCCTATCGAGACGGTGTTGTCCTTGGCGACGAGGCGTTCCGTTGGCACTGTGAACACCCAGTCCAGATCCGACCGACTGGACCGCCGAAAGGCGCTTGCTTTCTGCTCTGCCGCCACCGTGAACTGGCGGTTGAAGACATCGATATAGTGCTCGTTCAAGAAGCGATTGGCCTCTTCCAGCGTGCCGATTCCCGCCAGCCGAAGCTCCGGGGGCAAGCGCCCCTGCCACGTCCCGAAGTTCCGTTCCGAACGCCCCCGCGCTTGCGGAGAATAAGCCGGAATCATCTGCACGCCCCACTCCTTCATCGCCCTTCCCCCTTGGGTTAAACGATGCTTGTCGACCGGGTCGCCAGCCTTCGGAGTCACAAAGAAATGACTTCCACGATCGCTATACAGTGCGCAAAATAGACCTTTCTTCTCGATGACCTCGCGCAAGCCTGCCATCACCGTGCGTGTCGATTCCCCGTCAACCAGCTGCGCGTAGTAGATTTCGCTCGTCGCATCGTCCAGAATGACGATCAAGTCATGCCGCTGGCCGTTCTGAAACCAGCAATGCTTACTGCCATCGATATGCAGCAGTATGCCCGTCATGGGCCGCGGCCGCCTTCGGCGAGGCGTCCCACGCTTGCTTCGCTTCGCCGCCAGGCCCGCTCCTTGCAATGCCTTTTGCACCCAGGTGTAGCTCCATTCGATCCCGTGTTCCTCCTGTAGCTTCTCGTGGAAATGCCGCATGTTCAGGTCGTAGTAGCGCTCCCGGTACAGGCTCAGCACCTTCTCGCATAGTTCCAGCGGCACCCGCTTCGGGCTCACCACGCCCTGGCGCCGATCCGCCAGTCCGTCATAGCCCTCCTGTTCCAGCCGCTCCCGCCAGCGCCGCATCGTGCGTGCGCTGATCCCCATGATCTCCGCTGCTTGCCACCAGGTGATCTTCTTCGCCCTGGCCCGCAACAGCACTTCTTGCACCTTCATCATCC
>JBJMGL010000311.1:0-4495 GCA_045807985.1 Bryobacteraceae bacterium | reverse complement strand
TACAGGGCGCTATCGATGTATTCCGCCAAGGTCTCAACATCGATCCGCTTTCAGCAAACCTTTACGACGGCCTCAGTCTTGCCCTTAGGCAACAGGGTGACGTGCCCGGCGCCCAGCGGGCTATAGCCCTCGCTACAAAAATCAACGGTGGTCTACCGCCAGTGAATACCGCTAACTCCACCTCAGTGATGCCCGGTGTTTCCAAATGAAAGCAGCAAATGGGATTCATCGTCCTCTGCCGCGTCAAGGCAAGTAACGGCTGTGCCCAAAACCAAAGAGCCGAATAAAATCGGTCCGGCAAGCCTCATAGGCGTAAACCGTCCACGGATAATAGAACTCTGATTCCGCAGACTGCCGCGCTCCCTGCATTCTATATCGAATCGGAAAACGCGCAAAGATTAGGCTCGCCCGAGGCAGGTGGCTTTGTGAACTCACCACTTCCGCCGAATGCCACCCATGCGCCTTCATCATCTGAAAGGAATAATAGGCATTCTGGATCGTATTCTGCGCCCACGATTCCTCCAGAATGGCTGCAGGGGGAACACCCTGCGCTTCGGCTATCTTCGCCATCACCTCCGCTTCGACATAACGGTTGTGCGCCGCCCCGCCCGTCATAATCAATGTTGGCGCAACACCAGCACGGTATTGCCGGACCCCTTCAGAAACCCGCTCCCGCTGCACGGGCGAAGGCCCTCCATCCGGACTGGCGGGACATCCCAACACAATAATCGTGTCAAATCGTGTTTGTGCCGTATTACCGAGCGGAGTTGACCGGTAAAGAAAGACAACAGCAACAATTCCAATCATCAACAGAAAGAGAAGAACAGCGGTAACCCGCTTGGCAAAATACACTATGCACCCAAGGGTAAACAACTCTGCCGTAAGGAGCTAAGCCAGACTTTACTGTTGCTTCTTCTTTTTGCCAAACTGCTGCAGAATCGAATCCACCGGATTATTCGGCTGCTGCTGCTGCTGCTGTTGTTGCTGCTGCTGCTGTGCGCCATTCTGCCCAGGCTGCTGCCCGTTGCCGCCCCCGAGCAGTCCGCCCACGATACCGCCCACACCCTTTTTCCCGCCAACCGCATTTACCAGCTTCGACGGATCAGTCACGGTCGGCAATAAATTATTCAGCTTCATCTTCGCCAAAGCCTGCATATCGGGCGCAAATACCGGATGAGCCATGGTTCCCGTTACCAGCACCGGCAAAACCAGCTCGCCCTGATTGTTTGCAAGTGCAGTTTCCATATACCCGCCAACGCGGGAGCCGCCGACAGCTTGACTTGTGCTGTTGGCCAGCACGGCCGTTGCGTGCATATTGATCGCCTGATCCACTAAATTCAGCGTGCCATTCGCCGCCAGCGAACCCGCATCCAAAGCCGCCTTCAGATTGTTGGTCGATGCCAAGCCGTTCCTGATATCCAACGTCCCGGAAAGCTCTTTCAATGCCGTGCTATTCCCTGATTGCGAAGGCGCATTCCCCAAGAACTTCCCAATTTTTGAAAGTTCACTCAGGATATTGACATTCTTAAGCTGCCCATTCGCCACATTGAAACCCAAAATCCCGTTTAGCGAACGAGTCAACTCCGCGCTCGATCCTAAGGCAAAACTCAAATTCGCATTCGTCGCCATGCTTCCATATAACGTATTCTTTACCGAACTCACAGCCGACAACAGCGCATTCGTATCCACCCCGTTCAATTTCGCATTAACAGAGCAGAGTGGATGCGCGGGCCGCGTATCCACCGAAACCGTGCCGCTCTCCTTGCCGCCAAACACATCGGCTGTTACAGGCGATAACTGCACCACGCCGCGATCCAGCTTGCAATTTGCCCGCACATTGGTAAGCGTCAACTCTTCCGCCTTGATCGTATTTGCCGCCAGCGTCCCAGATCCCGTTGTTCTCTCCAGAATGCTCGGCTCGTTCGCAGGGTGCGGTTGGGCCTTCGCAGGGGCGTGTTGTTGCTGCGGCGGAGCCATTAATTGCTGCAACTCAGTCGTGTTGATTTGATCCGCTGTCAAAGCAAACTGAACCTGAGGAGCCGCGAAATTACTAGCCGCCAAATTGCCGTGCAAGCTCGTGCTGCCTGCCGAAGCCGCCAAGTTGTCAATCGCCACGCTATTCTGAGAAAAACGAAGGTTCGCCGAGGAAACAGATAACGGCTTCGTCAAACTTGGGGTCGTAATCGTAGCCCCTGCCACGCTGCCCGTGCCCGAGAAGGCTAATTTGGAAGGCTGCGCCGTCGGGCCTTGCACATGCGCATCCAGCGACAGCTTTCCGCTCCCTGTCATTCCTTTCGAAACATCCGCGCCATACGCCTTGGCAATGTTCAGCAACTCGGCAATATCCGCATTGTTCGTCTTCAGCGTCGCGTCCACAATGCGGTTCGGCGTCGTATATTGCGAAAGCGCAAAAGCAACCCCCAGCACCGTGGACCCGCTCTTTGCCTGAAACGAGTTGGATCGGATCGTATCCGGCGATAATGTTAAGGCAATCTCCGGCACCAGAACCGGCAGCTTAATCTCACCGCCGCTCGCCTCCACATTCTTGGCATTCAAAGACCCGTTCAATTGAGGAGCATTCGCCGGACCCTTCGCCGTAATATCAGCGCTTACTGTTCCCGCCACTTGATAAGCCGGATCAAAAGCTACCCCCAACGATCCAGCCAGTTGCGCCAACTCCTTCAGCGAAGATCCCTTTGTCGTCAATCGCATATCAAGCTGAGCCGGTTTCACCCCCGCGTTAGCTGTTCCCGAAAGCGCAAACGATGTCGGCCCCAGCTTCACTGTGCCCGACCGTATATTTATTAAGTCCTGCTTACGATCGGCGGAAAGATCGTACTGCGCCTCAATCGGATAAGCAAGCTTCGCCCCACGGATCATCGCATTTTCCAGCCGTAAATTTCCTTTTCCCGCAACCGCCTCACCTTCTGAACGGATGTTTGTCTCTCCCGAGAGAATGCCATCGGTACGCTCAGGAATAGATCCGCTGGCAAACCGGTTCGCCGCCGCCAGCGACACTTCCTGCAGGGAAACACGCCCATCCACCGGCATATTAGCCATACTCCCGTCCGGCAAAGGCCCTACCTTTCCATCAAATGCGAGGAGTTCCTTCCCTGCTCCCGGCAGGTGCGCCGCCAGATTCAATCCAAAGCGCTTCTTCGGGGCAAAATCCGTCAAGCCCACATCAATGTGGTCATACACCGATCTCGGCTCCCGCGTCGTCGCATCGGTCAGCCCTATTTGCCCGTCATCAATCCTCAATTCATCCAGCGCCAGGGAGGATTGGCTCGACTTGTTTTGCTCGCCCAGCGTCGAAAAATTCCAAACCCCCTGCGCATTGCGGATCAACTCAATCTGAGGCTGGCTCAGTCTGAGCGATTTCACTTCGGGATTCCCGCCGATCAAGGAAAATAAGCCCACGCTGACATATACCTTCTTCGCAGTAGCAAAAGGACGAGAGGAAGAAAAGGCGGGGGATTCTCCTATGGTCAACCCATCCACAGTCACCGACAAGGGAAGAAGTCGCAATCCCAGTGGCCCCAGCGTCACCGGCCGATTTAATTTCTTCTGCAACTCGGCCTGTACACGCGGACGGTAGTGATCCACATTCGCCAAAAGTATGCCGAACACCACGGCTACCAAAACAACAACGGCTGCGAGAATGATAATGAGGCGACGCATATAAAATCGACGCCGATACTGCCCGGATTGACGCACTTTATCCCAATTCTGAATAAGAAATAATATAGATGAGAGATTGTACGTCAGCGGGCAGCATTCCGCTACCTACGCCACCTACTCCTGCTCCTGACCGCTGGGGTGCGGTTTGCTATAAAACTCCGGCGGAAAATCAGCCGCATGCGAACGATCTGGATCGCGACGGTTCGATTGTCCTCCGCTGTCCGGGTAAAGCGGAATATACATCCCGCCCTTCGCCTCCAGTTCGGCAAACATCTGCTGCTTTAAATCTTTAATAATCTGCTGATGCTGCGGACTATAGATGAGGTTCTTCAGCTCATGCGGGTCCTCTTGCAGATCATAGAGTTCGTCGCTGTCCCAAATGCCGTAGTAATGGATGTACTTATACCGGTCGCTGCGAATCGCGTGAATCGTCGGCGTTTGTGGAAAATTCCGCTCCCAATAATAGGTGTAAAGTAGGCTTTTCCGCCAGGGCATCTCTCTTCCCTGCAACAACGGAAGAAAGCTCTGGCCCGCCAGCCCCTTTGGCGACTCCACCCCGGCCGCCTGGAGGAAAGTCGGCATGAAATCGATGTTGGCGACAGCTTGATTAACAACCGTGCCTTTCGGAATGATCTCCGGACAGTACGCCAGCAGCGGAATCCTCATCGACTCTTCGTACGCCTGCCGTTTATCAATTAGTCCGTGCTCGCCGAAGCAGAAACCATTGTCGCCTGCATAGAAGATGAATGTTGATTCCAGCTCTCCTCTCCCCTTCAGCGCGTCGGTGATTCTGCCCAGTGACTCATCGACGGCC
>JBJMGL010000310.1:0-21689 GCA_045807985.1 Bryobacteraceae bacterium | reverse complement strand
GTAGCTCCTGTATCATGGGCTAACCGGAAGTTGTAATGGATCGTCTGCGACGTTTTTGCTAAACGCTCTCATTACCCTTCGATAGCAGCGAGAGCTGTTAGACTTCTAGTATGTGCAGGATCTCTATCGGGTTTCTGGTCATTGTTTGCATGCTTTATGCTGGTGTACCTGCATCGACCAGTTATGTTGAGTCCATTCAGGCGTGGCAAAAGCATCGTGATGTCGGCTTGCGCTCGCCCGATAGCTGGCTTACGCTGGTTGGGCTTTTTTGGTTGAAGCCTAGCGGCAATACAATTGGATCTGCGGATTCCAATGACTTTGTTCTACCGAAAGGTTCAGCGCCTGATCAAGTAGGCCGCTTGCAAATCAAAGGTGAAAAGGTCATCTTCACGAATCGTAGCGGAAATGCGGTCACTGTGAATGGCAAGCCTGTTTCGTCCGATGTTGCTTTGAGCTATGACGAAGACAAGCCGGATATTGTAAAAGCCGGATCAGTCTCGTTTTTCGTCATCAAACGCGGCGGCAAACTAGGCGTGCGGGCTAAAGATAGCGCCAGTCCCGTGCTCAAAAGTTTTACGGGGATGAATTTCTTTCCCATTAATCCGGACCTGCACTTTCAGGCTCAATTTATTCCGGATGAGAAAGAAATTCCGATTCTCAACATCTTGGGCCAAACTGAAATGCAGAAAAGTCCCGGAATCGTTGAGTTCACCTACAAAGGCGAGAAGCATCAGCTTCGTCCCATTTACGAAGGCAAAACGCTCTTTTTCTTGTTTAAAGACCCGACTAATAAAACCGAGACGTATCAGGCAGGCCGCATGTTGAATACGCCTTTGCCCGAAAACGGCAAGGTAAATCTCGACTTCAACCGTTCCTATAACCCGCCCTGCACGTTCACCCCATACGCTACCTGCCAATTGCCTCCTAAGGAGAATACTGTGCCGTTTCCGGTCAATGCTGGTGAAAAGCGTTACGCCAAGGGCCATGTCGAGTACGCTGCACGGTAGAACCGATCTACCATTATTTTGTGAACCTGAGGGCTGAGGGGCAAGACAGCGGCAAACGGCTCGACGCTTTGCTCCACGAACGCTTGCCGGAATTCAGCCGTTCCCGGTTGCAGTCTTGGATTAAAGACGGACGTGTGCTGGTCAACGATGTTTCTGTTCGCGCCTCTTACCTTATTCGGGGCGCGGAAAGCATTTCCGTCAGTCCCGCCGAATTGCCGCCACTGAAAGCGCAAGCCGAAGAGCTTCCTCTCAAGATTCTTTATCAGGACGATGATGTTGTTGCAGTCGATAAGCCCGCCGGAATGGTGGTTCATGCCGGGGCCGGACACGGCAGCGGAACGCTCGTGAATGCGCTTCTGCATCATTTTGGATCGTTGTCGTCCGTGAATGGCGATTTGCGTCCGGGCATTGTGCATCGCCTTGATCGTGACACCAGCGGCGTTCTTGTTGTAGCTCGTACTGACCGGGCGCACCAGTCCTTAGCCGCTCAATTTCACGACCGTAAAGTCGAAAAAGTTTACCTGGCGTTGGTCAACGGTCTCATGAAAACAAAAACAGGCCGCATTACCGCTCCGATTACTCGCGACCCTCATCGCCGCACCCGTATGACGACGAAGCTGGCATCAGGCCGCTCCGCTCTGACGGAGTATGAAGTGCTGGAAGAGTTCAAAAGTGCCAGCTATTTGCGGGTACGAATCGGCACTGGCCGTACTCATCAGATACGGGTTCATCTGTCGAGCATTGGTTACCCGATTGTGGGTGACCGGCTGTATGGCGCTCCGCCCTTGCAGGCCGGTCTTTCCCGATTTTTTCTTCACGCGCATTACTTAGCGTTTCATTCACCTAGCACCGGTCAACTCATTGCGGTGGAAAGCCCGCTGCCTCCAGACCTCCTTCACTTCCTTTTCGTGCTCCGTCAAAACAGATAGAATAAGGGCATCCTCATGAAGCCTGTTGCTGCTGCTCTGGCGGTTTGCCTTATGATAGGCGCTTTTACGTTGGACGTTGTTCAAGCACGCCAGCAGAAATCGCCGCAAAACGCTAACACGGGCGAGGATGCTCCGATCCGTGCCGAAGTCACGCGCGTCAACATGTTATTTACCGTGACGGATAAGCATGGCCGCTTCGTAACCGGACTCAATAGGAACGATTTCCAAATTGCTGAAAATAAGAAGCCGCAGGAGATCATGGAATTTACCTCTGAAACCGACCTGCCCCTTCGCCTCGCCATTCTGATTGATACCAGCAACAGCATCCGGGACCGCTTCCACTTCCAACAGGAAGCCGCTACTAACTTCGTGAACAGCGTGATTCGCAAACAGGACAAAGCCATTGTCGTGAGTTTCGATACAGCCGCCGAGCTGGTTGCCGATTTGACGGACGATACCAACAAGCTCGAAAATGCGATCCGCAGCCTGCGACCGGGCGGCGGCACGGCGTTGTACGACGCGATCTACTTTGCTTGTAAGGATAAGCTGATGCTCGATCAGCCGATGTATAAATTCCGGCGGGCCATGGTGATCCTGAGCGACGGTGATGACAACGAAAGCCGGACCAGCCGCGATCAGGCGCTGGAGATGGCACAACGTGCTGATACCGTGATCTACACGATCTCAACCAATATCAGCCACATCGAAACTGATGGCGACAAGGTGATGCGCTACTTTGCCGAACAAACCGGCGGAGCTTCCTTCTTCCCGTTCCAGGCTAAGGATCTGAATCAGTCTTTCGAAAACATTGCTAACGAACTTCGCCACCAGTACAACCTGTTTTACCGTCCGCAACCGCTGCGAAATGACGGCCAATACCATACCGTGCAAATCAAGGTAAAAAACCGCAAAGACCTGGTTGTCCGGGCCCGTAAAGGCTATTATGCGCGGCATGAAAACACCTGAATCCTAGGCGAAGAAAAGACGTAGAAAGTGCATCCGAAAAAGCCGTTTCGGAGCTATAATCAAAAAGGTATCAACCCCATTATCTCTAAGCATATTTGGGTTTTCTGCCTTCTGCATCTGCCTGGAGAAGCGTCCTGAGGGCGCTGGAAATAGACTTGTTACCTGGAAGGAATCCTATGGACGAAAAAGAACGTGGTCGTACACTATCACTGACATTAGGCCAAATTGAGAAACAGTTTGGCAAAGGTTCGATTCTCCGCTTAGGCGCTAAGGAAGCTGTTGTTCCGGTTTCGGCCATTTCTACGGGCTCTATTTCAATCGACTATGCCATGGGCGTGGGCGGTTTCCCGCGCGGCCGTATCTGTGAAATTTTTGGCCCTGAATCGTCCGGTAAAACCACGATTGCCTTGCAGGTCGTTGCGGAAGCCCAAAAACAGGGCGGCATGGCTGCGTTTATTGACGTGGAGCACGCGCTTGATCCGATTTATGCCAAGGCGCTCGGCGTAGATACAGACAATTTGCTGGTTTCGCAGCCGGATTTTGCTGAGCAGGCGCTTGAAATTACCGCCGCTCTTATTACTTCGGGTTCTATTGACGTTTTAGTTCTTGACTCGGTGGCCGCTCTTGTTCCGAAAGCCGAGCTTGACGGCGAAATGGGCGATTCACACATGGGCGTGCAAGCCCGTTTAATGTCGCAGGCGATGCGTAAACTGACTGGCATTGTCGCGAAATCAAATACTTGCCTGATTTTTATTAACCAGATTCGCGAAAAGATCGGCGTGATGTTTGGCAACCCGGAAACGACAACGGGCGGCCGCGCTTTGAAGTTCTATTCTTCTGTTCGCGTTGATATCCGGCGCATTGCCGCCATCAAGGATGGTGAAGTAGTGACGGGTAATCGCACCAAAGTGAAAATCGTCAAGAACAAGGTTGCCCCGCCGTTCCGCGAAGCCGAGTTCGACATTATCTATGGCGAAGGTGTCTCGAAGGAAGGCGATCTGCTCGATTTGGGAGTAGCTCACAATGTGGTTGAAAAGAGCGGCTCCTGGTTTAGCTATAAAGGCGAGCGGATTGGGCAAGGCCGCGAAAATGTACGCCAGTTTCTTCGCGATAATGCCGATATCCGCAACCGCATCGACGTTGAGCTGCGCAAGACTTTAGGTTTAGCGAAAGGCGAAGAGCAGCCGGTTGTTGATGGAGCGGCGCAGCCTGTGCCCACTTCCATCGATACAGGTAAACAAGCCGCCGGGCGCGGGCGTTAACCTGTTCAGAGTAGTAACACTGTAAGGAGGCCAGGCACTTTGCCCGGTCTCCTTTTTTGGCTGTCGAAGCCGTAGATTGCCCGAAAACCTTCTTTCTTCTGTTACGCTGAAATAAGCAGGACTTTTCTCCTGTTGTTCCATCCTAATTGGTGTAGTTAAGTTAAATGGATACCGTAAATCTGAACAACGGTGTTGTAACCGAAGAAGATCAAGTACAAACAGAACGTCCGGCGGAAGTCATTGAGCCGGAATCTGCGGTTCGGGCCGAGCCATTTGCTCCTGAGACGAGCTCTGAGCGAGACCGTTTTGTCCGCGAAAAAGCTGAACTGCAAGACCTTTTGCAGCGCCGACAAGCCGAGTTCGAAAACTATCGACGCCGCGTGGAAAAAGAGCGTTACGATTTGTCCGAGCTTGCCGCGATGGATACGGTGAAGGCTTTGCTTCCCGCGCTGGATGATTTCGAGCGCGCCCTGAAAACCGAGTCGACCGACAAAGAATATGCTCGAGGCATGGAACTGATTTATAACCGGTTCTATGAAGCATTGAAAAAACTTGGCCTGGAACCAATCAGCAACGAAGTGGCGCTTTTCAATCCGCATATTCATCATGCTGTTGATATGGTCGATACAAAAGATCATCCTGACCAGACAATATTGGCTGTTTATCAAACGGGATATTACTTTAAGGGACGTCTGCTCCGTCCGGCCATGGTAAAGGTAGCAGTTAATCCCTAGTGATCGTTCTTAAGCCAAAACAGTATCTCCCATGAGTGTCGCGAAACGAGATTATTATGAGGTGTTGAGCGTCTCGCGCGACTGCGACGAACAGACGCTCAAAAGTTCTTACCGGAAGCTTGCGCTGCAGTATCACCCGGACCGCAACCCGAACAATAGGGAAGCGGAAGAAAAGTTCAAAGAGGCGGCAGAGGCATACTCGATCCTGAGTGACCCGCAGAAGCGCGCTGTGTACGACCGTTATGGGCATCAGGCCGTGAACGGCGGCAGCGGTGGCGGCTTTGACGAATCGCAGTTTGCCGATTTCGGTGACATCCTCGGCGATCTTTTTGGATTTGGCGATATTTTCGGCGGAGGCGGCGGCCGTAGTCGGCGCACTCGCCAACAGCGCGGCGAAGACCTACGCTACGATCTCGAAATCAGCTTTGAGGACACGATGCGCGGCATGTCCGCGGACTTGCAAATTCCACGCATGGAGCCGTGTTCCAAGTGCGCGGGTACGGGCGCTGAACCGAACGGCGGCCTGGTTACCTGCGCGGCTTGTAGCGGCCGTGGTGAAATTCTTTATCAACAAGGATTTCTTTCGATCCGCAAAACCTGTCCTACCTGCAGCGGTCGCGGCAAGGTGATTCGCCAGGCTTGTTCGCAGTGCCGGGGCGAAGGCTTTAGCCGGACAGAAAAGAAGCTGAAAGTTAATATTCCGGCTGGGGTCGATAATGGCACGCGGTTGCGGCTATCGGGTGAAGGCAATCCTGGACCTCCGGGCAGCCAGCCTGGTGATCTATACGTGGTCATCAAGGTCGCTGATCATCCTGTATTCGAGCGCCGTGAGTCAGATCTTCACTGCACGCTGCCGGTCAATGTCGCGCAAGCGGCTTTAGGCGCTGAGATTGAGGTGGAAACCTTTGACGGCCCGCAGACGATCAAGATCCCGGAAGGTACGCAAGCCGGGGCGCATTTTAAGTTGCGTAACCTCGGAGTGCCGCATGTGAACAGCCGGGCTCGTGGCGATCTTTACGTTCATGTTGATGTGCAGGTGCCGAAGAAACTCACCCGCGAGCAGCGTAGGCTGTTCGAAGAACTCAGCAATGTTCTGCCTGCTGAAAATGCTCCGCACGAAAAGAGCGTTTTCGAAAAAGTCCGCGACTTTTTCGGCTAATTAACGATTGTCAGGCCGAAACCGGTTTTTCCCTCCCGCCATGATAGTGTCAGGTGAGTTGGAGGATTACACATGCGAGTAGGACTCTTCACGCGCGAATTTCCGCCGCACATCTATGGCGGAGCGGGTGTTCACGTGGATTACCTGAGCCGCGAACTGGCAAAAAAGATCGAAGTAGAGGTTCACTGCTGGGGGACACAAAACTCCGATGAAGGCAATCTCCATGTGCGTGGTTCTGAGCCTTGGAGCGAGATCAGCAACGGCACTACCGAAAAGTTCAAGGGAGCGCTGGAAGCATTCAGCTTGAATTTGACTCAGATCAAAGCCCTGGGAGGAGTTGATCTGGTTCACACTCATACCTGGTATGTTTCCATGGCGGGCTTCCTGGCCAAGAAGCTGTACGGCGTGCCCTTTGTGCTTACCACTCACAGCTTGGAACCTTTGCGGGCATGGAAAGCCGAGCAGTTGGGCAGCGGCTATGCCATGAGTTCCTGGATGGAACGCACGGCCATTCTTGACGCGGACGCGGTGATTGCTGTTTCAAACGGTACGAAAGAAGACATTCTGCGCGTTTATCCGCTTCCGCCGGAGCGCGTTCATGTCATTTACAACGGCATCGATCTCCACGAGTATCAACAGACAAGCGACACCAGTGCGCTCGTCAAGTATGGCGTTGATTCTTCCGTTCCCTACGTGCTTTTTGTGGGAAGAATTACTCGACAAAAGGGCGTGACTCACCTGGTTGATGCCATCCGGTACCTTCCACCCCATACCCAGGTTGTGCTGTGCGCGGGCGCTCCGGATACGCCGGAGATTGCCGCGGAAATGCGGGAGAAAGTGGAGAAGGCTCGCGAAAGCAATCCACGTGTGGTTTGGATTGAAAAAATGGTGTCCAAGCCCGAGGTCATTCAGCTTTATAGCCACGCGCGCGTCTTCTGTTGCCCTTCTGTTTATGAGCCGTTTGGCATCATCAATCTGGAAGCCATGGCATGCGGCGCTCCCGTCGTCGCCAGCGCTACGGGCGGCATTAAAGAAGTGGTTGTGGACAACAAAACCGGCTATTTGGTTCCCTTCGAGCAGGACCCTGTCACCAGCTTCCCAACACATCCTGACCGCTTTGCCCAGGATTTAGGCGCAAAAGTCTCTGATCTTTTGGCCGATGAGGCGAAATGCCGCCGCTTTGGTGAGGCTGGCCGCAAGCGCGTGGAAGAAAGGTTTAGCTGGACCGCTATCACCGATCAAACGGTCGCGCTTTATCAAAGCCTGATTGCAAGAAAGCAAACAGTGTAAAGCTCGGACGTAACATCCTGTGCCTGCGCTTTGTCCCATGGGGGATGGCTGTGCAAAAGAGTTCCGTTCTCGAAGAAGATATTCAGGCTGCTGCCTTTAAACCGCCGAAACAGGATGGCCGTAAACGGGTCATCATTGAAGGCGTTAACCCCGAAATAGATGGCGGCCGCTTTCCCGCGAAACGGACCATTGGTGACCTTGTGCGCGTGGAAGCGGATATTTTCACGGACGGTCACGACTCCATCTCCGCCGTTCTCCTGTTCCGGCATGAGAATTCACCTGATTGGAACGAGCGTCCGATGCAGGCCCTTGTCAATGATCGCTGGTTCGGAGAGTTTCCGGTTGAACAATTGGGCCGTTATCGTTATACGATTCATGCCTGGGTAGACCACTGGGAAACGTGGCGGCGCGACCTGCAGAAACGCATAGCAGCCGATACAGACGCGCCTGTCGATTACCTGATTGGGGCGGAGTTAATCAGACACGCTGCCCATCGTGCCGGCTCATCAGATAAAGAGTGGTTAGAGGAACAAGCGCGTCAGTTGGAAAGCAAACCGGAAGATCAGTTGTTCCATCGGTCCCTTGCCACCAATACGGCCCTGAACGAAGCCATGCGCCGCTATCCCGACCGCCAGTTCGCAACGGAGATGGAGCGCGAGCTGGTGCTGGTCGTTGATCCCGTTCGCGCGCGCTTTAGCTCCTGGTACGAATTCTTTCCACGCTCCACTTCGCCGGAACCAGGACGCCACGGCACGTTTGCGGATTGTGAAGCCCGCCTTCAGTATGCCGTCGAGATGGGATTCGACGTGGTCTACTTCCCGCCCATTCATCCCATTGGAACGAAATTCCGAAAAGGCAAAAACAACACCGTCAATGCTGAACCGGGTGATGTGGGAAGTCCCTGGGCGATTGGCGCGGCGGAAGGCGGGCACAAATCGATTCACCCGCAGCTCGGCACGCTCGAAGACTTTCGTCGCCTCGTCAAACGCGCTTCCGACCTCGGAATCCAGGTAGCTCTTGATATTGCGTTTCAGGCTGCTCCCGATCACCCCTATGTGCAGGAGCATGAAAACTGGTTCCGCAAACGTCCTGACGGCACGATTCAATATGCGGAAAACCCGCCCAAGAAGTATCAGGACATTTACCCGTTCGATTTCGAATCGGAAGACTGGATGGGCATGTGGCAGGAGCTCAAAAGCGTTTTCCTGTATTGGGCTGAGCAGGGCGTCCGCATTTTCCGCGTCGATAACCCGCATACCAAAGCATTCCCGTTCTGGGAATGGTGCATCACGGAAATTAAGCGTGATTATCCGGACGCCCTATTTCTCTCCGAAGCCTTTACGCGCCCCAAAATCATGTATCGGCTGGCAAAGCTGGGCTTTAGCCAGTCATACACTTATTTCCCCTGGCGCAATGATAAATACGGACTTACGCAATACCTGACCGAGCTGACGAAAACGCAAGTCGTCGACTTCTTCCGTCCCAATCAGTGGCCCAATACGCCGGACATTCTGACTGAGTTCCTCCAACTCGGCAGCCGTTCGGCCTTTATAATTCGCTTCCTGTTGGCGGCTACTATCGGCGCGAATTATGGGATTTATGGCCCTGCTTTCGAATTGCTGGAGAGCCGTCCGGTGCGGCACGGCAGCGAGGAGTATTTAGACTCGGAAAAGTATCAGATCCGTGAGTGGGATCTGAACCGTCCCGATAGTTTGCGAGAGTTGATTACGCTCGTGAATCGCATTCGCCGGGAGAATGAGGCTCTGCAAAGCGACCGCTACCTGGAGTTTCACTCTGTCAATAACGATCAACTGATCTGCTTCAGCAAACGTTCGCCTGACGGGTCGAATCTCATCGTAGTGGTGATCAATCTTGATCCGAACTATAAGCAGTCAGGATTTGTGGATCTGCCTTTAGACCAGCTCGGTATCGAAGAGGACCGCCCGTATCAGGCTCATGATCTGTTGACCGGTGCTCGCTATCCGTGGACAGGCCGGAGAAACTATGTGGAGCTTGATCCTGGGAGCGTGCCTGCCCACATCTTCAGAATCCGTCGCCGATTGCGAGTTGAGAGTGATTTTGAATATTTCCTGTGAAAGCGCCGGTTCTCATAGGTATCCATAGAGTATGGCTTCCACGGAGATACAGGGCGCTGATTACTCGGCCCATTCGCTTTCAGTTATTCAAGTCGAATCAGGAGCGCAGCCCTTCGGTGATGATGTTCTCAGGCAAATTTCAAAGCTGGTGCCTGAGGTTCTGCGCACGCGTCGCTGGTTTCGCGCCAAAGCCCGCACAATCTCTGAAGTGCTCGTATCGGATGTTATTCCGTTTTCCGCGGTAAATTACGTGCTCGTCTTGAAGCTCTCCTATACCGAGGGCGAGAGCGAGACCTATCTCCTTCCCCTTTCGCTAACGACAAACGCCGATGATGCTGTTCTGAATGCGCTTGGCTCGGAGCCTCTTGCGGTTTTGCGCTCAGAAGAGGGGCAGGAACGCATAATTTATAGCGCGTTTGCAAATCCTGCCTTTCGAAGCTCTCTTCTTTCTGCTATAGCCGAAAATAAGAGTTTTGCCGGAAAGGAAGGAACTTTCTTCGCCAAGCGCATCGAAACTCCGGTAACCGGCGCATCCGACTTAAATCCACAGTTGGAGAGCTCTGTTTCGCGGGCAGAACAAAGTAATACATCCGTCATCTTTGGCACCCAGTTCATCCTTAAGCTGTTCCGAAAGGTGGAACCCGGTATTAATCCCGATATCGAGATGGGTGCGTTCCTCACCGAGCATGGTTTCGCCAACACGCCTGCTGTGCTGGGAACGCTGGAATACCGGAGCAAGGCAGAAGACGCCGCTTACTCCGCCGGGATTCTCCAGAAGTTCGTGGCGAATCGCGGCGACGCCTGGAAGCACACGCTTGATTCCCTGAGCGGCTTTTTCCAACGCGCCCTCCTCCGCAGCGCGCCTCCGGAGTCCCTCGCTGGCGAGCATTCTCTTCGCCTCATGGAGCGGGAAATGCCTGCGGATGCTCGTCAACTCATCGGTGACTATGCCGAGTCTGCTCGCTTGCTTGGGCAGCGCACGGCTGAAATGCACGCGGTTCTTGCTCGCGGGCAGGAAACGGATTTCGTTCCCGAGCCGTTCAGCCCTTCCGATGCAGTGAAGTTATACGAGGAGATGCACCACGAGGCAGACACAGCTTTCAACGTCCTTCGGCAAAAACAAGGGGCAATCACCGGTGCCGGGGCGGAAAGCGCGCGCGAACTCCTGCAATTGGAAAATCGTGTGCGTGAGCGTTTCGCCGAATTAAAAAACAGCCGGATTGGCGCTGATCGTATCCGCTTCCACGGTGACTATCATTTGGGCCAGGTACTCTATACCGGAAGCGATTTCATGATCATCGACTTCGAAGGCGAGCCCGCCCGGCCATTAAGCGAACGGCGCGGCAAGACTCTGGCGCTCCGCGACGTTGCCGGCATGATCCGCTCGTTTCAGTACGCTGCTTATGCGGCTCTATTCGGTCAAGTTGCCGGATTGCCCGCAAACGCGGACAATCCGGCAACTGTCGAACGCTGGTCTGCTTTCTGGTACGCGTGGGTCAGCGCTGCTTATCTGAAGGGCTACTTCGAAACAGCGGGAATTGCAAACTTCATCCCAAATTCACCGGACGGACGCCGTTTGGCGCTCGATGCTTTTCTGCTGCAAAAGGCTCTTTACGAAGTAGCCTACGAGCTGAACAATCGTCCGGATTGGGTTCGTATTCCGCTTCGCGGCATCCTCGATCTCATTCAATAACCACATGGCACGAACAAGCCGCTTACTCAACGAAAACGATATCTACTATTTCCAGGAAGGCACCAACAGCAAGCTTGCTGATGTCCTAGGCTCGCATCATTTTCCCGAGCGTGGCGGCACGCAATTTGCTGTTTGGGCTCCCAATGCGCGTTCGGTATCGGTCACTGGCGATTTCAACGGATGGCAGAACTCCACTAATTATCTGCAGCCCACTGAAGGCGGAATCTGGCAAGGCTTTATCGGCAACGTTTATCCGGGTACCCGCTATAAATATCACATCGAATCCAAATCGAATAGCTATGCCGCCGACAAGGCAGACCCTTTCGCATTTCTGCAGGAAACTCCCCCGCAGACTGCCTCGGTGGTTTGGGATCTTGGCTACAACTGGGGTGATGAAGCCTGGATGGCGAAACGCCGCTCCGTGAATAGCTTCGATGCTCCGATATCGATCTACGAGGTTCATCTCGGCTCGTGGCGGCACGCAGCGGATGGCAGCCATCGCTCCTTGTCGTATCGGGAGCTGGCGGAACAGCTGATTCCGTACGTGAAGGAGATGGGGTTCACCCACGTGGAGTTTCTTCCTGTGATGGAGCATCCGTTCTTCGGCTCCTGGGGCTATCAGGTCACCGGATTTTTTGCTCCGACTAGCCGTTATGGCAATCCGCAGGAGTTCATGTATTTGATCGACCAATTCCATCAGAACGGAATCGGCGTGATTCTTGATTGGGTTCCATCACATTTCCCGAATGACGAGCATGGTCCCGGCTACTTCGATGGCGCGCACGAATATGAGCATCCCGATCCGCGACGCGGCTTTCATCCCGATTGGAACAGTTTTATTTTCAATTACGGCCGCAGTGAGGTGCGCAGCTTTCTTCTGAGCAGCGCTATGTTCTGGCTTGATCAATACCATGCCGATGCTCTGCGCGTTGACGGCGTTGCTTCCATGCTCTATCTCGATTACTCGCGCAAGGGTGGCGAGTGGATTCCGAATCAGTATGGCGGGAATGAAAATCTGGATGCCATATCGTTCTTGCAGCAGATGAATGAATGTGTTTACCGCGAACACGCGGACACTCAGACGATTGCGGAGGAGTCCACCGCTTGGCCGAAAGTTTCACGGCCCGTTTACGCCGGAGGTCTTGGGTTTGGCTTTAAGTGGGACATGGGCTGGATGCACGACACATTGCGGTATATGGCGGAGGACCCAATTAACCGCAAATATCACCACAACGTACTGACATTCCGAATGATTTATGCCTTCAACGAAAACTTCGTCCTGCCGCTTTCGCATGATGAGGTCGTCTACGGCAAAGGATCGCTGCTCCGCAAAATGCCCGGCGACGATTGGCAAAAGTTTGCTAATCTGCGGCTCCTGTTCTCCTATATGTACTCGCAACCCGGCAAAAAGCTTTTGTTTATGGGTGGCGAGTTCGGCCAGTGGTCGGAATGGAATCATGACGCGAGCCTCGATTGGGCTCTCCTCCAATTTGAGAGGCACGCTGGACTTCGTTTGCTCATTGGTGATTTGAACCGGCTTTACCGCACGGAAGGAGCATTACACACATTCGAGAACGATCCCTCCAGCTTCGAGTGGATTGAGGCTAACGACGCAGAACGCAACGTGATCAGTTACCTTCGCAAAGGAAATTCGTCGGAACCAACGATTCTGGTTGCCTGTAATTTCAGTCCGGTTCCTCGCGACAGCTATCGCTTGGGTGTCCCTGAAAAGGGATTCTGGCGGGAGATCTTCAACTCGGATGCCAAGCACTACGGGGGATCTGGGCGCGGCAATTTCGGCGGCATCGAAACCGTGCCATTTGGGTATCAGGGAAAAAACTACTCCCTTACCGTCGATGTGCCTCCACTGGCCGCAGTATTCTTGTGTAGAGAGCCGGAGTAATACGCCTGCCACCAAGTCAGGAGATCAATTTGTGGCCCAATCTGCTGGAGTCTTGCATCGATAGACTCCGCATTGCCCCAAACTACCTGCTGGTAAACTCCTTCCTCTACCCGGCTTCGAATTTCCGGGCAATACAGGCCCTGATCTCGTTCGACATAGAAGCCATAAGTGCGGCAGGCGGTTGGCCTTGCCTCGTAGATGGAGCATGAACCGCTTTCCCGGTGGAGAAATGGACAAACGATAGGTTTATGAGATGCCTCAGCCAAGTTGGCAATACGGGTAGCAATCTCTTCTTGCGTCTTTGGTGGTAGTAACTTTAGAGCAACTTGTGTTTGGTCCCACTCCTTTTTTGTGGCGCGCGGCACCTCCGCTAGATGACGGCAGCAGCTGTCGCAACCCTTCCGGCATGGCCAGTCTGTTTGCGACGAACAGATACTGCTCCCTCGCGCTTCAATATCAGCGTAAAGCACGCGCAGAGCCGAAAAACTATCAGAAACTGCCATAATTAATAGATAACCTGCTCTGCTTTGCAGAACTCTCTTACAAGGGGTTACTCGTTTCCATTGATCCGCATGACGAACACGCTCGAAGACCGCTCATTAGCCGAACGCCTGAAACCGCGCATTGCCAGAGAAAGGGAATTTGCCCGGACAGGACGCAAACTGCGAAACAAAAGCTGGCTTTTCAGACATGAGAAAAAGTGGCTGCGCCCGCTTCTAAAATTCAGTTTACAGATGACTGGCCTGTACCGGCGTGGCGTTAGTAATGCGCTCTGCCCGGTGGTTCGCAATCTTCAACTTACGTTCGACAATCTGCCTTCAGCCTTCGACGGCTACACGCTTCTGCACCTTTCGGATTTCCACATTGATGGTGTTCCGGATCTGGTTGCGCCGCTAGGCAAACTGCTTCGCAGCCTCGCTCCAGACTTATGCGTCATCACTGGTGATTATCGCTTTGATGATGAAGGCACCTGTGAGCATGTTTACCCGCTCATGAGAAAGGTCTTTAATAGCATCTCTGCCCGTGATGGCGTATTCGGCATTCTTGGCAACCATGATGCCGCGGAGATCGCTTTTGCTCTTGAGGAGATCGGCATCCGTATGCTGATCAATGAGGCCGTCGAGATCCAGCGCGGAAATCAGTCTATCTGGCTAGCCGGCATCGATGACCCGTTTGACTATAAGTGCGACGATCTGCCCGGCGCTCTGCAAACTGTTCCGGCAAACGCCTTCAAAATCCTGCTGGCGCACACCCCGGAACTGTATGAACCTGCTTCTGGGCTTGATGTCAATCTATACCTGAGTGGCCACACGCACGCCGGGCAGATCCGATTTCCACTGGTTGGCTCCATTCGTAACAATGCCGATTGTCCTAGCGCCTACACCTACGGCCACTGGCAACATAGGCAAATGCACGGTTATACGAGCGCAGGCGTTGGCTGCTCGTCACTTCCCATCCGATTTAACTGCCCACCGGAACTGACGATGATTCGACTCTTTCGCAATCCGCATAGCAAATAGTTTTGGTGCCTTGTTATATCGTGGAGAAACGGTATGGCAAGACTCACAGGTAAAAACGTTCTGGTTACGGGAGCCTCTTCCGGCATTGGCGAAGCAATCGCCATTTTCTTTGCGGGGAAGGGTGCTCGCGTCGCCATCAATTACAACAGCGGAAAAGATCGCGCTGACTCGGTAAAAACGAAAGCGGATGAAGCCGGCAAAGCAGCGGGAGTATCAGGCGGCAATATCGTGGTGCAAGGAGATGTTTCCCAAGAGGAACAAGTGAAAAGGATGTTTGAGACGGCTATTAGTCAGTTCGGCCGCCTCGATATCTTAATCAACAACTCCGGTATTCAGATGCCGTGCCCCAGCCATGAATTGAACATGGCAGACTATGACCGCATTTTGGGAGTTAACCTTCGCGGCGCCTTTATGTGCGCACGCGAGGCAATCCGCCACTTTCTTTCGCGTCCGGGCGGCGGCGTGATTGTCAGCAACTCCAGCGTGCATGAAATCATTCCGAAACCCAAGTACGTTCCGTACTCCATCAGCAAAGGAGGCATGGAGAACATGACGAAAACACTCGCACTGGAGTATGCGGACAGGGGCATTCGTGTCAATGCGGTCGGCCCCGGCGCTATTGTCACGCCTATTAATAATGCCTGGATCAACGACCCAAAGGCTCGTGGGGAAGTGGAAAGCCATATTCCCATGGGACGCCCCGGCACTGCGGAGGAGATTGCCGCCGTATTTGCTTTTCTCGCCTCTGATGAAGCATCTTACATCACTGGACAAACTCTTTTTGCCTGCGGCGGCCTCACACTTTATCCCGAGTTCCGGGTTGCCTGGTCATCTGGCGAGTAAATTGACAAGAACATCCAAAATGCGCCTTGCCGCATAACCATCACCGAAGGGATGTTGACAGCTTGCCATCGAGCGGTAAGCGTCTTCATCCCTCAACAAGCGTTCCGTTTCGCTGACAATACGGTCACGGTCAGTCCCAACGAGTAGGGCGGTCCCGGCGCTAATTGCTTCGGGGCGTTCCGTAGTGCTCCGCATGACTAAGGTCGGCTTACCTAGAGCCGTTGCCTCCTCCTGAATACCCCCCGAATCCGTCAGAATCAGGTCGCAGCGGGACATTAGATGCACGAACTGCTCATACCGTAGCGGCTCGATGAGGTGAATGCGGGGATGTCCACTAAGGTGCCGCATCACAGCTTCCTTAACATTCGGGTTCAGATGCACCGGGTACACTAGCTGTACCTCGTCATTTCTGTCCGCGAGATCGCGCAACGCAGAACAGATTGATTCGAAAGGCGCGCCAAAATTCTCCCGACGGTGAGCCGTGACCAATATAATGCGATGACCCTGTAAGGGTAAATCTAAGTTCAATCCCACAGGGCGCGCCACCGTCAGGCGGAGCGCATCGATCACCGTATTGCCGACAACAAACACTGTATGGGGATCTACTTGTTCTTTGAGCAATGCGGTCGCGGCTCCATCCGTTGGGGCGAAATGAAGATTCGCGACGGTCCCGGTGATACGACGATTCATCTCCTCGGGAAATGGATTGTAAAGGTCCCGGGTACGCAAGCCAGCTTCTACATGGCCTATGGGAATGCGGCTATAAAAGGCGGCCATGCTGGCAGTCATTGCAGTAGTGGTATCACCCTGCACGAGAACGGCATCAGGCTTAATTTCTTTCAGAATGCTGTTTAGAGAAATGAGTGCTCGGCCCGCAAATTCTGCCAATCCCTGATCTTTCTGCATAAGCTGGAGGTCGCGATCCGGCGTAATCTGAAACCAATCCAACACCTGATGGAGCATCTGCCGATGCTGACCCGTCACACACACAAAGGGAACCAGCCCACGTCCGTTCTGTTGCATTTCGAGCACGACGGGTGCCAGCTTAATAGCCTCTGGCCTTGTTCCAAATATCGTCATTACGGTTTTGGGGCGCATCATCGCTCTTTGGTTTACTTACATCTTTCTGTAAGCTACACCAGTGGAGTCCGAAATCCGCCAGCAATATTAGGCTTTGCATGAGAAATTCGGAGTTATGAAGAGCTTGACTTCGGAGGCTTGCTATCGCGCCATTCAGACGCGGGATGCGCGTTTTGACGGGAGACTGTTTGTGGGGGTAACGTCGACCGGCATCTATTGCCGTCCGGTGTGTCCGGCGCGTACGCCCAAATTCGAGCACTGCCGCTTCTTTGTGTCAGCGGCGGCAGCGCAGGCGGCGGGCTTCCGGCCATGCCTGCGCTGCCGGCCGGAAACAGCGCCAGATGTGGCCTCCTGGCGGGGCACGTCGAACACGGTATCGCGCGCCCTGGCGCTCATTGCCGAGGGCGGGCTTGACGGCGACGAAAATGTGGAGGCATTAGCGGCGCGGCTTGGGGTGGGCGAGCGGCAGCTACGCCGGCTTTTCCAGAAGCATCTGGGTGCCTCTCCAATGGCCGTGGCGCAAACGCGGCGTGTGCTCATTGCTAAGCAACTGTTACATGAGACACAATTGCCGGTGACGCAGGTTGCGCTGGCAGCGGGATTCGGCAGCGTGCGGCGGTTCAACGAAACCTTCCATGCGCTGTTCGGACGTCCGCCGAGCGCGCTTCGGCGCAAGAGCCTGCGCAGCGGCGACGCCGAAGCGCCTATCACACTGCTTCTACGCTATCGCGCGCCTTACGACTGGGATACCATGCTCGCCTATCTGGCGGCGCGGGCGATTGCCGGGGTAGAATGTGTCGAGCGCGGAGTGTACCGCCGCACCACAGTAACGGATGGAGTATGCGGCACGGTCGAGGTTGCGCACGCGGCGGCGCGGAACAGCCTGCAGGTGACTATCCGCGTGCCTGGCGTCCGCACGCTGCCCGCGATTGTGGCGCGGGTGCGCCGCGCGTTCGATTTGGGTGCGGACATCACATCCATCGGATCGCATCTAGCTCGTGATCCCTTGCTGGCGCCATTGGTGGCCCAACGGCCCGGACTGCGTGCCCCCGGCGCGTGGGACGGTTTCGAACTGGCAGTGCGTGCGGTGCTCGGTCAGCAGATCACGGTCGAGGCGGCGCGGCAACTCGCCAACAGATTAGTGACCCTCTGCGGGTCGCCCTTACGGGGGGAGAGCCGCCGCGATCAGCGGTTAACGTGTCTTTTCCCTTCCGCCGACTGTCTTGCCAACGCTGATCTGGCCGCGCTGGGCATGCCTGCGTCTCGGCGTGCCGCGTTACAGGCATTGGCGCGAGCAGCCCTGGCCGAACCGCGGTTGCTGGAGTCGCACGGCACCCAGGAAGACGTACTTGCGCGCTTGCGGTCCATTCCGGGCATTGGGGCGTGGACGGCTGAGTACATCGCGCTCCGCGCCTGGCGCGAACCGGATGCTTTTCCTGCTTCGGACGTGGGACTGCTGCGCGGCGCAGCGGGGTTGATGGACGTGCGGCCCACACCAGCCAGTCTGCTCGACCGTGCCGAACCGTGGCGACCTTGGCGGGCGTACGCGGCACAACACCTTTGGGCGGCACAGGTAGTATATGGCTGAATCGACCTTGTTCTGGATTGACCGCATAGCGACTCCGATTGGCGAACTGGCTCTTGTGGCCGATGAAGCGGGCGCGCTGCGCGCTGTGGACTGGACCGAGCACACGGACCGTACGGAACGTCTGCTCCGGCTACATTACGGGCCGCACGTGGTGCTTGAGCCGAGGTGCGATCCCTACAGCTTGACGACGGCACTGCGCGCGTACTTTGCCGGAGAGCTTGCGATCATAGATAAATTACCGGTTGCGACCAGTGGCACTGCCTTTCAGCGTGCAGTATGGGCGACGCTTCGCGTTATTCCATGCGGCACGACCATTTCATACGGAACCCTTGCAACACGGTTGGGCAAGCCCGCAGCTATCCGTGCGGTGGGGCTGGCAAACGGGGCAAATCCTGTGGGGGTCGTAGTCCCGTGTCACCGCGTAATCGGCGCGAACGGCGCATTGACTGGGTACGGAGGTGGTCTCGCGCGCAAGCGCTGGCTGCTGCAGCATGAGGGCGCGCTTACAAAAGACAACTTATTTGAAGAAAAGATAAATCCGTGAGGGAACGGACTGATACCAATTCGCAATTTACAAAACACAGGAGTAGACTGGGCCAGTCAAGAGGAGGTGGCCCCTGGGCGTACGCCCACCCCTGCCGGAGGGAGCCGCCGAACGGCTGGCTCCGCTGCTGAAAGAGGCTCGGAGTCCCGCCGAGTATCAACGTATTCAGTGCGTCTGGTTGCGAGCCACCCTGAGACTCAACGCGAGCCAAATTGCGCAGGCCTTAGGCGGGCACGCTAGTTCCGTGCGTCCTGTGCCAGCCCGTTACTTCCGCCAAGGGGAAGACACGTTGCGGGACCAGCCTCGGGGTGGTCGTTATCATAGCCACCTCACCGCCGAGGAAGAAAAAAGACTGCTCGCTCCTTTTTGAGAGAAGGCGGAGCGGAGTGAGATCGTCATCGCCGTTCTGGTACAGCAAGCCTATGAGAACCGACTCGGCTACCCGGTCCATCCCTCGGTCATCTATCGCGCTCTGCCTCGGCACGGCTGGCGCAAAGTCCAGCCTCGGCCGCAGGTGGTGCTCCTGAGAATGCGAAGGATTATCCATTCATCCGCGTAGTGCCTTTTGTCTCGAAACAGGACACGAAAACTCTACTATATATGGCCCAGGCTGTAAGAAATGGCAAACTGGTCATCCCCATCCATCGAAAGCTGCCACTCGGGGGAGCTGCCACGGGTCACGCTGCCGTTGAAAAGGACGGCATCGGCAAGGTGTTGCTGCTCGCTTAACATAAGGTGACCCTTCTGCGCAGGACGAAGACTGCAGGTGCTCATTCGAGGAGCTGGTTTGCAGGTTGCCAAAACGCACTCTACCGTCGTACAAAGCTGCAAGAGCCCCTCCGTATTCACCACGAACGGACCGGATGCGGTAACCGATTCGCGGAACGGTGGACCCGGCGAACTATTTCGGCGACTCCGGCGGTCGTCGTCCGTATCTCCCGCGAACAGGAAGAACTGCCAACATCAAGTTCCCGGAAACAAAGCAAGGCGGCGTCGGTCATGACAGACGAACGGCGGCATCGGCGATGCCGTCGTGACGATCCAGGTTGGCGCGGTCCCATTTGGCTGTATCGGCGGCTACGGAGTAAGTGCTTTCAAGAAAGTTCAGGATCGTCTGAGCCGGATCGGGAGATTGACGCACATCGTCGTAGTTCAGCAGAAACTCACCGAGATCTTTATTGAAGGCGCCTCGGCTCGTGAGGATGGCCTTCTCAAGACCCTCCGGAACGGGCGCCGCGTAGCAGTAAAAGGCGGCCTGTCCGTACCCGCCGTTTCCAGGCCAGAAGCCGGCGCTGATGCACTCATGAGAATAGGCCTCTGCCTGAATCGCGTCTGCTCCCGGACGCGCCGGTGCTCTACGGCCATTGAAACGGGTGACCGCAAGATCCATGGAACCCCAGAAGAAGTGTACTGGGCTGATCTTTCCATAGAAGTTAGTTGAGAAGCGCTTCAAGAGAGTATCGGCATGACTTAGGATCCGCCAGAAGCGCAAGACGGCATCGGCATCGTAACTCTTGTGAGCCGTATCCTGATGAAAGCGAATGGGTTCCTTGAGCTCCACCGGCATCGGATTGATATCAACCTTAACACCAAGACTGGCAATCATGGCTAGGTACTCGGCAAAAAAAGCAGCGACGGTTTGTGGACGTAGCACCAATTTTTTGATCTGGCCCGAACTGCTGCGACAGACCAGTTCATGCGCGATGAAGTCGAACTCAATATCGAGTAGCCCGCCTGCCGGCACCGGCATGGCGGAGGTAGAAAGTCCGCGCGCAGTGACGTAAAACGGCACGTTCCACCAATGGTTTTGAATGGGGGTAAGCGCGACGCGCGTTTTGCCGACGATCTGCATGAACATGTGCAAGGTGTCGGCAGTGTCCTTCCACTGCTCCCAAGTGAGTTCCGGCCAAGTCTCAAGATTCAACATCGGTTGATTCACGGCTATTTCTCCTTAGATTCGGGATATCAGCTCCAATAGCGAGCGAAGAAGCATTGTTGAAGGCCATTGCTGCGACCGAGCCAGTATACAGACCAATCTTCGCAACATGTGTTCCGGGTATTTCTTCGCTATCGCCATAAAGCGGCTTATTGTCGGATAAATCTACTCGGTTTGGCCATCCTGAACGATTCGGCCCGGATAGCTCCTGGACCACGCGCCACTCGGAAGCAATTTGGCCGTCCTAGTGGTGACCACTCCCTGCGCGACATAGGCCGACGCCTGAGGGAAACGGGATACAAAATGGAAGACTTCGACGTAGAAGGTGTGGCCCAGACGGTTTGGTTCAGGAAGCTAAATCCGAAGGAGCTGAACCCGCTGGTGGTTCTCGCATACAGGTCATACGAGACATCCTCAAGTGCGTTTTCTTATTAGCGCACGCTCAAGGTGACGTTGACAGCCGGATTAATGCTCGTTCAGAAGTGGTGACCACTCAAGGGAACGTCAAGTGCACAGAGGACTGCTATTGGGGTCCCAACAATGTTCTGCAACCAGACAACCTAGGGCGTGTCCTCAATTGAGCCAGAGGGTGGTCGCCGCGAGATAAATGGCGGCCAGGAAATTCCGCGCGGTCTTATCGTAACGCGTGGCAATCGCCCGGAACTGTTTGAGCTGACAAAAGAAATTCTCAATCCGATGGCGTGTTTTGTACAACTCCCGATCATAAGCGCGCGGCTGCTTGCGGTTCGCTTTGGACGGGATGACCGCGGTTTTGCCGGCCTGCGCCAACCGGTCCAGCACCCGCTCGTCGGCGTCGTAACCCTTATCGGCAATGATGATCGGCGCGACGATGGCCGGCAGCAGGGTATCGGCTCCGTCCAGATCGCAGGCTTGCCCGGGCGTCAGCAGAAAGCCGGTCGGGTAGCCCAGAGCATCAACGGTGGCGTGGATCTTGGTGCTCAACCCGCCTTTGCTGCGTCCGATCGCCTGATCCTCGCCTTCTTTTTTTGAGCGCCGGCACTATGCTGATGAGCGCGCACAATGGTGCTGTCGATCATCGCGTATTCGTTGTCGGCGTCGGCTACCAGATGCTGAAATACCCGCTTCCAGACGCCGGATTCCGCCCATCGGGTAAAGCG
>JBJMGL010000309.1:0-4817 GCA_045807985.1 Bryobacteraceae bacterium | reverse complement strand
GGTACAAGTCAAGCTGAACCAGCCGCGAGGGCTGCCGCCGTTAAAAGCTTTCTTCCGTCTTGGATATTATGCGCCGACTCAGTAGCAGCTTGAGAATTGCAGCAGCCTCTAAACTTAGCAAGTTGTTTGTCCTACTTGCCTGCTTGTCTTGGCTATGGACCGCTTCCGCGCAGTTTCGTTCCGATACTCGCCTGGTAGTGCTGCACGCCAGCGTCAATGATAGAAAAGGCAAGCTGCTGACGAATCTCGAACGGAACGCTTTCAAAGTTTTTGAGAATGGTCAGCCACAGGCCGTTAAGGTCTTCCGGCGGGAAGATGTCCCTGTTTCGCTAGGCATCATCATTGATGACAGCGGCAGCATGATGAATAAACGCGCACGGGTGGAGGCGGCCGCGCTAGCGATGGTGCGCGAATCGAACCCTCAGGATGAAGTGTTCATCGTCAATTTCAACGATGAAGCATACCTGGATGTTCCATTTACGAATGATATACACAAGATGGAACAGGGCTTGGCGCGTATTGATTCCCGGGGCGGCACAGCCATGCGGGACGCTGTTAGCATGTCGCTCGATTACATCACGAAGGAAGCCAAGAAGGATAAAAAGGTGCTTCTGATTATTACTGACGGCGCTGATAACGCCAGCGGCATTTCCTTGGAGAAGGTCGTAGCGCGGGCGAACCAAAGCGATACGCTGGTTTACGCCATCGGTCTGTTTACGGAAGAAGAGAAACGCGAAGCATCAAAAGCCAAACGGGCGCTGAATGAACTGACGACCGCAACGGGCGGGTTAGCGTTCTACCCCAAGGAGGTCAGCGATGTTCAGTCGCTTGCCGTGGAGGTGGCGCACGATATCCGCAATCAATACACCATTGCCTATACGCCGACGATTCAGGCTCTTGACGGCAGCTATCGCCAGATTAAGGTAACGGTGGAGGCTCCGGGCAAGCCGACCGTGCGGACGCGTTCTGGCTATTATGCAACGCCGGACATGGCGGAAACCAAGCGGGCTTCATCGTCATTGCCGAACACTGTCTCTGCTGCTCACCCCTGATGTTCCGATTCCTGTGGATTGCCACGCGCGGCTATCGCCTGCGACCCTGGGATTCTCCTTATTTGCGCTGGCGCATTGAAACGTACTCCGGTATTCCCGCTGAAAGCATCAACCGGCAGAAATTTTTCCGGTTTATTTGGCAGGAACGAAAAAGCCTTTTTCAATACCTGCTGTGGGTAGGCCGCATGCGTCGGCTATATTTTCGGTAGTGGGGCCAATACCTGAGTTTATTGAACACAAACGCTTCCGCCTGTTGCGTCGCGCATTTGCTCGCGCTCGACTGTTGTGAAAACGTAGATTCCAGAGCCAACTTTACCGACGAGCCGGTCTCCTTGCTTGGTAAATCCGGATATGCCGGAGATCCCCGTTTGTGCTTTGCCGTCCAGGTAGACAGTTTCATCGCTTTCAATGGCAGCGGTTTGTTTCCGAGCACGGTCCATGTGGTTCAGAACCCACGCAAAGCAGGGAGCAGGAGCATCGACCGCTTCTGGATCTTTCAGGTACTCACAGCGCAACTGCGAAGGAGGAAGGGGACCGGCTACAGACAAGGAGGCAACGCAGAACGACAAGAGCACGACGTTCTGCGGAAACGAGAATTGGCGCAAACAGGAAATCCTCCCAACAATGATGTCAGGAGGATCTTACTACAAAAAGATTTTTGAAGAATTAATCTACTGAACTGGTCCGCTCGAAGGACTGGCGTGACCCGCTCTGTCATGAGGACCCCACATGTTGCCGGCGTCCTTAACGGTATACTCGGATGGAACCTGAAACAAAGCGGCTGGCGGTTCGGCGCGTTGAATGTTTGTCAGCGAGTAAGTGGACTGACCCATGCGAAGATCATTGCGCTTGGCAAGAACCGGTATTTGCAGGTCAGGCGAGTACCAGGTTTCGCTTGTGGATACGATCGGCTGTGCGTTGCCAATGGCTCCCGCTGGAATTGTATGGGTCACACTCTTGCCTTGTGCATTCACGCCACCGATGTTCTGCGTGCCCAAATCGCTGGCAACGACGTCCGCAGAATCTTGCGGTCCAAAGCGCCGCTTGCCGTCGTCCATTTTACCGTCCGGCGTTGTGCGTGCCGGGGGAATTCTGAAAGCTCGCCGCATTGCGGTCTTAGTGGACGAGTTCAGGCTATAAACATAGCCGGCTACCGGATCACTGATAAATGTGATCGTTACAGGACCATTCTGGGCGAAAGGACCGCCTGTAATCGTCTCCTGGGAATACGTGCGGCCCCGGCTGTCACGAGCCACATGACCGCTGTTACTTCGAGTGATGGTGTTGCCGTCAGCCAGTGTCTGCACCGATTGATTGCTGATGTCGGCTGAATAGGGCGCGCCTGTAATTACTTTGGCTCTGCCGCCGAATCCAAATCCTCCATGACCGAAAGGACCTGCGCCCATCATGCCGCCACCCGGCCGTGGGCCTCTATCCTGTGCCTGGAGGACCACGGCCATTAACAGCGCGGCTCCTATTACTACTCTCCGTTGTCTTTTCATTTGTTTTCTCCTGGTTTGCAACCCCAAATTCTTCAAAAACGCCTTAATCGGAAGGGAGAACGTGTACGCCCAACGGCTGTCCATCCAACCCGAGTAAAACATCGGCAAGAACAGCACGGTCGGGCGCTGCAACGCCATTTCCCAGAGGCTCAATATAAATTCCCGCGTCGGCCAGCGATGAAACAGGTACCTGCATTTGCACAATGCGCGGAGCGCCTGAGGGCAGATCCGGATTAGAATACGGCAAAGCGATAAAAGTCTCTCCGTCTACTTCGAAAGCGGAAGAAGCCGTTTGGAAGGTACCATTTCTTGCTGACGTTACATGTCCTACTTCTCTCCAGTGCGGAAGCAGCAATACTCCTAGCGTTAACGTGGCGGCAACGGTCAGTCCCCAACCCATCCGTCTCGTATTCCAACGCGGTTGGACCTTCCGTGTTCTGCTTCCGATGCTGTCCAGCTTTTGAGCCAGTTGCTGACGCTCCCAAACGGAGTGCGCCGGATGCACGGAAGAAATAAACGAGTCGAAACTGTTGCTTGTCTGGCGCAATTCCGAAAAACGCTCGCGGCAGACCGCGCAGCCAGCCAGATGGTCTTCAACCGGAACCGCTTCTTCGCCGATCAATTCGTCATCAAGCAAACGGATGAGCAGCTCGTTCCGAATATGCTTATCTTCTATATAATCCGGCAAGATCATACGAGTTCCTTTAACTTCTCAAGACCACGTCCTATGTTTTCGCCCACCGTCGAAACTGAAAGGTTTAACACCTCCGCAATCTCGCGGTACTTCATGCCCTGTGCCCGTAACGTGAGGCATTCGCGCTGCGCGGGGCTTAACTGCTTGAGTGCTTCCCGAAAACGTTTTGTGCGCTCCGCAGCGAGCAGTTTATCTTCCGCTGAAACAGCCTCGGCAGGAAGATCGCCCGTAATCGTCGCATCAGAAAGAAAGTCCGTCTTGCTGGCGCGAAAAGAATTTTGCCAGTTACGCGCCAGATTATGAGCAACGCGATAGAGCCAGGCACGCAAGTTCGACTGATCGCCACCGTCTAGCAGGTGCTGGTGCAGTTTGAGAAACGTCTCCTGAACGATCTCCCGGCCTGTTTCATTCTCCACGCCGAGAAACGAAAGATAACGTCGAATCGCCACATGCTCACGGTCGTATAATTCGAGCACCAAACGGCGGAGTTTTACGTCCTCCAAATACTTGGTCTCCCAAGTTGCGGAGGGCAGCGAGAGAGAGTCTGCCTGCTCCATACCTTCAACTCAATTTAGGAGGAGTCCTGCAAGCAGGTGATCTGCAAAAATTCCTAGCTGCATCAGCGGGAGCCACAAGAAGGTATTTGGGGAGTTGCACTTGGGGTTGGGGATCACCTTCTTGTGGCCTGCTGTCTCGCATGCTAGTACCTATAAAACAGGTGACGGGGCGATTTTTCCGGTTCGGGGCTAAAATAATTCGAAAATTTTTGCCGTCGACTGTCAGGCTATTCAAGTTCACGCCACATCTCAGGAAGATGGACGTCCAGGCTGTCGGACTTATCAAGAACAACGCTGAGCGTATCGGTTGCTTCGATGAGATCCTCCAGCGAGTACATCCACGCTTTCCGGCGCTCCGGCCAGATGATCCAGCATAGGGGAGTACCCGCCTTCAGGATACGATCAGCTTTGTCGAACAGGTCGCCTACGGTTTGGCCGGGCGAAAGGATCTCGACGCAGAGGAGGGCTGGGTCCGCCAGATCACCATCCTGATAGAGAGCGTTTCGAAATGCGACGGTGACATCCGGAACCACTCGATCAGGGCCGCAAAGTACGTTCAGTTCGGGCATCACTCGATATTTGTTTGGCAAATCGCGCGCCAATACAACAAGCACATAACTCTGAGTAAACGCGTGCAAGTTCTTCGGCAACGGCTTCTGAATTTCACGCCCGTCGATCAACTCGGTGTGATAGATCGGCTCACTGAGGACTGCACTCATGGGCGGCTCCTTTGCCGTAATAGTAGCACCAAATTAAGACCGTGGGTGCAGCCGGATCTCAAACAGCTTGGGCCAGAGTTTGCCGGTAACAAATAAGCGGCCGCCCCGCAACTCCAATCCTTGCGTGAATGCAGAGTGATACTGTTTCAACTCAACAGGGACTGTTTCCTTCCTATTTCTGTAGTACCCTGAATCGCGGAGTAGAAACTTTATTGAATGAATACAAATGAGGATTTACGTTATCCAGTTGGCAGGTACCAGCCGCCTGACATGATTTCGCCTGAGCAGCGGGC
>JBJMGL010000308.1:0-13331 GCA_045807985.1 Bryobacteraceae bacterium | reverse complement strand
TTCAGTGGGCGTACGAATGCCGTCACATCCGCTCGCGCTGGAGTTAATCCGGCGCGCGGGAGTGCCGATTGCAGCGCCCAGCGCTAATCGCTTTACTGAAATCTCGCCAACCACGGCGGACCATGTACGCGAAGGCTTGGGTGATCAGGTTGACATGATCCTCGATGGGGGACCAACAACCGTCGGAATTGAATCAACTGTGATTGCCCTACACCGCGCGCCACCAGTCATTCTTCGACCTGGCATCATCATCGAGGAAGAATTGGCGCGAGTAGCGGGCGTACGCTTCGAGACCGAAGTAGACCTTCCCCATATTGTCGAATCTCCGGGGCAACATCCAAGACACTATGCTCCACGAACGCCATTTATTTTGTTGGAAGCAGGTGCTGCCGCGCCGGATGGGCGAGGACGCATCATCGATATGCCTGCGGACCCAAAGCCTTTCGCGGCAGCATTGTATGCCGAACTGCACAAAGCGGATCGGGAGGGCTGGAATTGGATCGCCATTCGTCGGCCTCCCGAGACTCCGGAGTGGACCGGCATATGGGATCGTTTGCAGCGCGCCAGCGCTCAGGCGTGAGCCAGTTCAAAGACTTTGTTGTAATCCTGCAAGAACTGTTCTAAGCCTTTATCCGTGAGGGGATGTTTAAAAAGTTGCTCCAGCACTTTGAACGGCATGGTGCCAATATGCGCCCCGGCTTTCGCGGCATCCACAACATGAAGCGTTCCACGAATGGAAGCAGCCAGCACCTGCGTCTTGTACCCGTAATTCTTGTAGATCGTAACGATATCCCTGATCAAGTCCATGCCGTTATAACCTAGATCATCCAAGCGGCCAATAAAGGGGCTAACAATATATGCGCCTGCTTTGGCCGCGATCAAAGCTTGGGCGGCGCTGAAACAGAGAGTGACGTTGGTGCGGATACCTTCTTTGGAAAGAGCGGATACAGCGGTAATGCCTTCGGGAATGAGCGGCACTTTCACAACAACGTTTTGGTGAATTCTTGCTAGCCGGTATCCTTCCTCGATCATGTCCTTGGCATTAATTGCCACTACCTCAGCGCTGATATCGCCGTCAATAATGTCGCAAATCTTTCGAATCTGCTCTTCAACGGCAACTCCTTCCTTGGCAATCAGGGATGGATTGGTTGTAACACCATCAATAATGCCTAGGGCAGCGCCCTTTTTGAGATCTTCCAGATTCGCTGTATCAAGAAAGAATTTCATTTCCGCAGTCTTTATCAGCTATCCATTGAGTGCATGTGGAGGAACCTAGTAGCGTTGCTTAGCTGATAGTAACAAAGTGCAGACTCGCGCAAAATGTTGAAATTCCCTCTCTGTCACAGCTCAACCCTACTTCCCAAAACATTACAGGTACTACAAGACAACCTGGCCCCGGTCAGGGATCAGGACCTGGAACTGAAGCCCATACGCGCATTCACTACAGCAACTTGCTAACCACGGGGGCCCTCTCCGTGCTGGTTACCTTCAGCTGCCTCAATTTACTTATGCGGAATACGGCGGCTGCACTGGCAGCGCCGCTACTTGCGGGTTTCCTTCGAAATCATGCAGCCAAAAAGAGTTCAAAGCAAGGGCCCTGCTCTGAATCTCTCAAGTCACAAGCAGCGCAGTAGGCCGCCCACGGCAACGTCTGAAGGCGTTCTTCAGAAATGAGCTGCCCACACGAGATACAGCTCTCAAACAAGCTGTCATTAGCGACCGCAGTAAGCGTTTGTTGTACGCTGTCGAGCAATTCAGATTGGGGTTGGAAAGCTAGATTCCCCGCCTCAAGACCTGTCTCCTGAACAGGAGGATCTGGTTCTTCTGCGTAAAACCCGCAGTTCATTTCAGAAAGATTAAACTTTTTCACTTTTATATCCCGATATCGCAGAACGGCACAAAGCGATTCCGGAAAAACTTCTATTACCTTACTAGCAATTTGATTGCCATCTTGCAAGACAAAGAAAATAAAGCTGAAAAGCGATAATAACCACCTGAATGGAGGTTTTTGCTCCTGTTTGTCTTAAAGGTAATAATGACGGCCCATATACCCCTGTAAGAACGTAAGCCTGAGGCGAAATCAGTCAGCTTTGCTCTAGCGAATCATGCGGTAATACGCATCGTTCCACTTCAGTTCTCTCTTAAACTCAGGCACACTCGTACTTTCACCAATTAGTAGAAACTCCATGCCAGCGATATCGGCAAAATCCTCTAAATGCTGCGCCGTTAAAGCTTGACTGAATCCTGTATGGTGCGCACCGCCCGCTAAGATCCAGGTCGTCGCGGCAACTTTGAGGGAAGGCCGCGGTATCCAGAGCGCTCTCGCCACGGGCAGCTTCGGTAACGGCTGCTTCGGCGTGACAACATCCACTTGGTTCACAACCATCCGAAACCGGTCACCCATATCAACGATAGAGGCGCACACTGCCGGTCCTGCCGGAGCCGTAAAGACGAGCCGTACTGGATCAGCCTTACCGCCAATCGAAAGCGGATGAATCTGTAAAGAAGGCTGGTTGCCCGCAATCGAAGGGCAGATCTCTAGCATGTGAGCGCCAAGCACTTGGCCGCCATCGCTCAGGTGATATGTGTAATCTTCCATGAACGACGTTCCCGCAGGGAGCCCCGCGCTCATCACTTTCATCGTCCGCACTAAAGCCGCTGTTTTCCAGTCGCCTTCGCCGCCGAACCCATAACCGTCTGCCATTAAGCGCTGCACCGCCACGCCGGGCAACTGCTCCAACCCATGCAGATCCTCGAAATTATCCGTGAATGCCGTATATCCGCCATCCTCCAAAAAATGGCGCAGCCCTACTTCAATCCGCGCCGCCTCTCGTAGCGACTGACGTTGTGAGCCGCCCGCCCGCAACGTCTCGGCCACTTGATAACTTCCGTCATATTCCGCCGCCAGTTGATCGATCTCGGCCTCCGTCACCTGACGAACCCGCGCCGCCAGATCGCCAATGCCGAAAGCTTGCACGGAATATCCCAACCGGATCTGTGCGTCCACCTTGTCGCCTTCCGTTACCGCGACGTTCCGCATGTTGTCGCCGAAACGAGCCACTCTCATACGTTGCGCATCATGCCAGCCGCAAGCAGCACGTGCCCACGCAGCCAATTCCTCGACCACCTCCGGCTCTTGCCAGAACCCGGTAACCACTTTACGGTTCAGGCGCATTCTGCTGGCAATAAACCCAAATTCGCGGTCGCCATGAGCCGACTGGTTCAGATTCATAAAATCCATGTCGATAGCCGCCCAAGGCAAGTCGCGGTTGAACTGCGTGTGCAGGTGGACGAAGGGCTTTTGCAGCGTTTTCAGAGCCGCGATCCACATCTTAGCTGGAGAAAAAGTGTGCATCCATGTAATCAGCCCAATGCAGTTCTGCGCATTATTCGCCTCCAGCGCCAATTGGTACATAGACTCGGTAGTTGTCATTACCGGCTTAAAAACAACCGTGACGGGAATGCCTGCCGATCCTGACAAACCACGCACAATTTCCTGCGAGTGCTCGGCTACTTGCTTCAGTGTTTCAGGTCCATAGAGGTGCTGGCTTCCTGTTACAAACCAAACTTCCAGTCCGGCAAGGGTAATCATCATTTGTCTCCTATTTATCGTCCAATCATTGACTTTACAACCTGAACCCATCGAACTTGAAAGGAAATGCCTACGCGCATCTGCGTTTTTGCGGCTCCAGTCCAGTCCAGGCCGTCGGCCCTCTTATGCCGTCGCCGCTATCTCATTAGCAAAGTATCTTGCGGCGAGGAAGGTCGGAATCGTCTACGGAGGCAGCAATGCCGGACTCATGGGAACGCTCGCCGATGCCGCGCTGGAAGCTCACGGAGAAATTATCGGCGTCATGCCGCACGTCTTAGTGGCAAAGGAAGTAGCCCACACCGGCTTGACGGATCTGAGAATTGTGAATTCGATGCACGAGCGAAAAGCATTAATGGCCGAATTAGCCGATGCTTTTATCGCGCTGCCGGGAGGTTACGTCACTCTCTCGGTGGAAAAGTGGCCAGATCCGAACAACGATAGGCAATCAGCTCGACAAGAGCTGTAGAGCACTTTTACTGAAAGGTGCCCGTCGAAGTCGCCGTTCCCGCCGAGTTTGTCAGGGTCACCGCTACGCTTCCAATTTGCTTCGCATCGCCTTTCACCGGGAAACTTGCTTGCAGGGCGAAAGCGCCACCTGCTTGGTTGTTGTTGAAGAAGTATTGCCGGAACGTCGAACTTGCATCCACTCCAATCGCGCTCGGAGTCAATACTTGCCCATTTGTGTCATAGAACTTAAAGGCAAGCTGCCCAACGCTATAGGTATTGTCATAGCCGGTCAGCGTCATTACGAGATTAGGCGCTTGCCGGACCGCCGTGCCCGCGGTAATTGTCACTGTTGCGGGAGCAATGGTAAAAGACTTACTGAACGGCTCTTTGTTCGGGAATGTCAGAGTGAAGGTAACGGTGCCAGCCGTAGTGCCTGTCTGAAACGTCAAGGCAGACTGTCCGTTATAAGTCGCGGTTTGCGAGCCGCTCTCAACGTTCACCTGAAGCTGACGGCCACTAGTAGCAACAAAATGGATCGCCGGATCATCGCTCACATTATTGACGGATGGCGTGAACTGCATCGTCAAGGTGCCGATGGCGGAGACAGGAGACGCCGAGGCAAGATTGATTGTTAGGTGCGCTTGTTTCTGGCTAACGAGCGGCTGCACGTCAATACTAAACGAAGGGTCCGGCACCGGCGACGAAACGCCTTGTGCGGTAAGAGAAAACTGACGCGAGCCAATCGATAAAGTGCCGCCGAACGTGCCCGTTCCCGAAGGCGAAAACAGCAACTTAAATGTGAGGCTGTGGCCCGGCGAGATGCTGGCCGGCATGGCAGGAGCGCCAGAGATTGAAAAACCAGCGCCGGTAGCGGTCACGGAAGGCACGCTGACATCGGAAATGGTCGTCTGCGGATTGCTAACAGTAAACGTCAGTGTACTGGAACTGCTACTTCCCGCGATGACGTTGCCGAAGCTAATAGCCGTAGCCGGTTGCGCGGTCAGCCGCACGCCGGTCGAATCCGTATATGTAATCAGGAGCGAGCTGATATCGCCCAGAACGCTGGATGTCCCGTTGCCGCTAATCGGATAAATGCTTGAGCCAACGAGTAAGTTTGTCTGAAAAGTTGATGCCGTGCCCGGAGCGAACGTGACGGTAAAAGGCAAAGAGCTGCCAGGAGGAAGCGTGCTTGGTAATGTGCTCAGGCTGAATGCGCTGTTTGGATTGTTTGTCGTGGTCGCAATGGAAATTAATGCTTGCGGATTCAAGGCTGTAGTACTGTTGTTCGTTAATGTGAACGGGATCGAGGAGTTCGCCGTAGTGAGTACATTTCCAAAGAACAGTGTTGTCGAACTGCTCGGCTGTAGCAAGCTTCCATCACACTGCGGCGCAAGGCTGCTGCTGCAAGATAACGAAACTTGAGGTGCGGTGCCATTGCCACTCAGCGTTGCGATACTGATAACCGCCCCGTTAATGGTTGCTTGCAAATAACCCGTGGCGGCGCCGGTGGAAGTAGGCGCGAAATTTAAGGTAAAAAGCTGAAATGCTCCCGGAGCCAGCGTCAGATTGGCGAATTGATTGGTAACAGTAAAGCCGGAAGCGGCAACGCTCGATCCATCGCTGGCGCCTACATAGATATATCCAATCGTGGCCCGTGTGCCGCCCTCATTCACCATACGCACGACAATGCTCGTAGCAGCGCCGGCGGGTGTATCACTGAATGCGTAGGCAGGGCTGAGCGAGGGTAACTGACTGGCTGGTGACGCGCCATTAGAGCTATCAACGTATAAGCTTACATTCTGCGCTCCGAGTGCGGCAGAAAAAAACAGAGCTAAAAGAAGCGTTCTCACTTCGCCACCTCCACCGACGGAGGGGGAAGCTCCGCTAAGTCGAAGTCGCCATTATGAAAGTGTAGAAGCCAATCGCGTCGTGTTGCCGAGGAACTTAGATGGAGGCAATCGGAAGAAACTCTCTCAACACTTAAATCATCAGCAGTTAACGGAAATCTCTTCGTATTGCCGTTCGCTGGCGTTGTAATCACAAGATCATGATTTTCCGGGAAAAGCACAAAAGGCCCATGCCGGAATGAGTGTCCATGCACCCCCGCAATGACCGTTACCGATGTTACTTGACCTGTCTCTAGCGAAACGGAAGCCTCGCTGGCGAAACCATCCGAGGAATGTAATAACAGCAAAGCTGTCCTGTTGTCCCGTTTAGAAACAAAACCGATATTGCCTTCCCATGAAAGATCAGGCACTGAAATCGCCGCGAATGCTTCCCCATCCCAATGCACCAGTCTTTTCGTGGAAGGCAGCCAGGCAATCGCCTTTGTCAGATCGTCGTCCATGCCCAGTAAAGGATTACTTTCGCCGGTTTCAAACGTTCCCACCAGGGAAAAATCAGAACGGATCAGCGCTAATGATCCCTTTCGCGCCACGAGGCCGCCCCGCTCGGAAAAGCTGGCGCTGTCAGCGCCATCTAGCACGCGAGGGCCAATCACATAGCTGCCCGGAAGGCCATACAGAAGATAAACACCGCCATCGGCGTAACGAACCACGCCAACTCTCGGCGCACTCAGTTGGTTCGCTGCGGCAACTTGGCCGTACAGTACTTGCAGCATTGCAAAACAACTCAGCAGCAGCACGAAGACAAATGTGGCAAAAGAATATTTCATGGCAGCGATCCCTTCGGCCTCTTCGGTTCACCTTAAGGGTGGCCGACGCTAACCGTTGGGCTACCAAAACTTATCGATGACGGTGCCGTTGCAGTCGAGCTTGATTTAGCGCCTTTGCTTGCGAACGCAAAGCCCGCGCCAGCTCCTGCCGCGATAACAATTCCAAGAACGATCCACTTCTTCTTGCTACCGCCAATTGAATTTTCCTGCGGGGAACTGACAATGGAAACCGATGGTTCCGCTTGAGCATTCAAAGGACCGGCCAGCACAGCTCCTTTACGTCCTAGAGATTCAACCGACACGGAGGGAGCCGTGGAAAGAAGACCAACGGGCTTACCGGGAGCAGATTCCGTTCTCATCACCGGGGCAATTGGAGGAGCGGCTGTCTCAAGAACTGCCGGCGGGGGAGGAAGAGGAGTGGAACGGACGGGTTCCGCCAATGCTGTTACGGGACTTATACCAGGCGTGAGTAAAGTCTGTTCCACCAAAAGTCCAGCATGCTCATTGCCCTTGCTGGCGGTAATACGAAGGGCAGCGACCCCTGGAGTTTCACTCCATCGGATACCGTCCACATGCGCGTTACCTGTGTTGTCCGTGTACACCACGGCAGAATGAGAACCATCCGGAAAGGCGCCGGAAGACCCGCTATCAGGCAACCGGAAAGCCACCGCTGCCTCAGGCACAGGAGCGCCGTGCAAGTCCGTGACTTGGATCGTGAACCCTTTCGCGCTCTGCGAATTGGCTGGAACACGGGAACTATCAGCGCCTACGACTCGTAATTGAAGGTTTGTTCCCCCGCTTGTCTCATCGGATGTGGAAGAAACAGGAGCTTGCGCCCAAACGGGTTGTCCAACCAGTAGAGGAACCAGAATAAACGGAATCAGCGGCGTTCGGAAGAGAAATTTCATGCAGCCTCAAGCTAAAGGTCCGGCCGCAAGAAAGATCAGGCGATTTGAAACAGCACAACCGTGATGTTGTCAGGCCCACCGGAATTTTTCGCGGCTTCAATGAGGTAGTGGCATTTCTCAGGCAGATTTTTCTCAGAATTAAGCGTCTCGTACAATATTTTTTCTTCAATCACGCCATGCAGCCCATCGGAACACAGCAGCACCTGATCACCAGCGTTTAGTTGAATCAGATAAGAATTGACCCGCAGCTCATCCATTGTGCCAACCGCCATGGTGAGCACATGCCGCATGGGATGACGGCGGAGCGCCTCATCCGTAAGCCCCAATCGCGATCCCACTTCCGCGACCCATGTCTGATCGTGGGTAATAAGCGAAAAGCCGTCATGTGAGCAAAGATAAGCCCGGCTATCGCCTACGTTCCCAATCTGCAGTTGACCGTCGCCCACCACGCGGGCGGCAAGCAACGTAGTACCCATTCCCTCCAGCTCTGGATTGCTTTTTGCCGCCTGCCGTACGGCCCAATTCGCTTCATGAAATCCGACCTCCAAACTGTCGAGCCCATCCGTCGAAGAGTGGCAAAGAAAGTCATAAAGCATTTCGGCGCTGAGATGCGAAGCATACTCACCAGCGTTCGCCCCGCCCATGCCATCGGCAAGAATAAAGACACCATACTCACTGTCGCTAATGAAGTAGTCCTCATTATTCGCTCGGACACAGCCTGGATCGGATAAGCCGAAAGCCTCAAGCATCGGGATTAGATCGAATTATACCCGCAGATTAAATTAAATAGCTGCCAATTCTCAATCTTGGCGCATGCCTGAGCATGGAAAAGCAACTATCTGCAATGACTTGTTCGTGCGGATCAACGGCGGGAGCGTATTCTTCTCAGTTCGGTAGATTCAGTTCGCAATAAAATACACAGGCATGAAGCCAAGGCACTTATATTTGCTTTTGAGCGTTGCCGGATTCTTGTTGCCCTTCAGCCAATTTGCGCCTTGGCTCCTTCAGCATGGGCCGGATGTGCCCCTGATGATGAAAGAGCTTTTCGCAAATCGAATCAGCTCCTTTTTCGCTCTGGACGTAATCCTGTCAGCTTGTGTCGTTTCCGTATTTGCGGCCTTGGAGCGCCGTCGATCGCGTATGGGACTCTGGTGGCCTCCCATCCTTGCCACGCTTGCTGTAGGCGTTTCATTCGGCTTGCCTTTACTGCTCTACCCGCGGGAAAGGCCCGAGACGGTTTCCTGACAAAAAGGTAAGGCGCGTTGCGCCTTACCTTTTCCCAGAAGAAGCGCGGGAACCGAAACCGCCATGGCTGGAGTGCCTTCGCTCTGGACCGCCGCCAAAAGCCCTTTTGCGCTGCGGCCTGAAATCACTCTTCGGTTTGCCAAAGCGATTTTCTCTTTCAGGCGCGCGTATTTCAACCGCTTTGGGTTTGAACTCGGCAGAGCGAGCAAACTCCTCGCGCTCCGGTTGCTCCGCATGTTGGCTGAAAACCTCCTGCGAAACTTCCTGGCGCTGCAGGCGGATCTTGCATTCCCGTTCAATGCGGCGAACCTCTCCACGCTCCGATCTCAAACTGAACGTTGAAGCAGCCCCGCGTTGTCCGGCGCGTCCCGTGCGGCCCACGCGATGAATAAAGTCTTCCGGAGCTTGCGGCAAGTCGAAGTTAACAACGTGAGCAACCGAATCCACATGGATTCCGCGTGCCGCGACATCGGTAGCAACCAGGACACGATACCGGCCATTGCGGAATCCCGCCAGCGCCTGATTACGCTGATTCTGCGTACGGTCGCCATGCATCGCCACCGCATGAGTACCGGCAGCGGAAAGTTTTTTAGCCAGCCGGTCCGTGCCATGCTTCGTGCGGGCAAAGACCAGAAATGAGCCTTCCTCCTGCGTCAGCATGTGCCGCAGCAGTCCGAACTTCATGTCATTCTCAACTTCATAAACGTGCAAGTCCACCTGTTCCGGCGGTCTCGTCTCCGCGCCGCCTGTGGCAATGCGAATAGGATTTTTGGAATGGCGGGCGATGAGCCGCTCCACTGCCTTCTCCATCGTGGCCGAGAAAAACAGGCTCTGGCGCGTTTGGGGCAACACAGAAAGAATCCGCTCAATCGCCGGAAGAAAACCCATGTCCAACATGCGGTCCGCTTCGTCCAGAACAAGGATGGAAACCGAGCTGAGATCCACCAGCTTGCGGCCCAGGAAATCTTCCAATCGTCCCGGCGTGGCAATCACAAGTTGCACCCCGCGCCGGATCGCATTTAATTGGGTCTGTTCGCTCAGACCGCCTACCACCACGGCGGAACGAAGATTAGTACCCACCGCTAATTTGTTAAACGTGTCCGCAATTTGAATCGCGAGTTCACGCGTTGGACTAAGAACAAGAGCGCGGATCGCACCGCGTTTCTCATTTACTGGAGCCGCCGTTAATAGCTTCTCCATAATCGGCAGCAAAAAGGCAAGTGTCTTGCCCGTGCCCGTCTGGGCCGTGGCAACAACATCAGCGCCCGTCATTGCCGGAGGAATTGATTGTGCCTGCACCGGGGTCGGCTGCACAAACAAATTGCGCTGCAGGTTCTGGTGCAGAGATGGATGTAGTGTAAGTTCAGAAAAGTTATTCATAAAGGAGTCAAATAGCCGAAAACACTGGCAGGACGTCCTTTATGAGCAAAACCAAAGGTTTAACAAGAACCGAATTGAGGAATCCGGGGAGAGTCGAAACAACGACCGAAAGGACGAATGCGGGCTAAGTACTCAACCACTATAGCAAAGAATTAGCGAATCCGCATCAGATTTTGCTTTCCAGCAGACGGCTGTTTGCAGTACAACCAATTAGAAGTGCATGCATAGCCAATCGAGCACCAGTTATCACGCGAACGGTACCCCGGCCATCTCGGTTCGCCATCTCATCAAACGCTATCCAAAATCCAGGACCAACGCCGTCGATGACGTCTCTTTTGATGTAGCGCGCGGAGAGATTTTCGGCCTGCTCGGTCCCAACGGAGCGGGCAAAACTACCACTATCGGTGTTCTCACTACCGCCATTCTGCCCACAGAAGGCTCCGCATCCATCATGGCGGTCGATGCTGCTCGCGAGCCTATCGAAGTCAAGCAGCGCATCGCCGTCGTTCCGCAACAAAGCAATCTCGACCGCAGTCTGAAAGTTCGCGAAATCCTCACCTTTCATGCTGCCTATCACGGCGTCTCCAAAAAAGACCGCGAAGTCCTGGCCGACAAACTATTAAATGAACTCGGGCTAGGCGAGCGGAAAAACGAAAAGGTCACCCGCTATTCCGGAGGAATGGCGCAACGGCTGATGATCGCGCGCGCCCTGATGCACGACCCGGATGTCCTGTTTCTGGACGAGCCGACCAACAATTTAGATCCGCAATCGCGCCTTTTCCTTTGGGAACGTATCCGCGCTCTCAACGCTGCGGGCCTGACTATCCTGCTCACCACGCACGACATGGAAGAAGCCGACAAGCTTTGCAACCGCATCGCCGTCATGGACCACGGCAAAATTCTGGTGGACAACACCCCGGCGGAACTAAAAAGAATGATTCCCGGAGGCACCTCTCTGGAAGTCCGGGCATCCGCTCCGCTCGTTAAACAGGCAGCCATTCAGGAGCGCATTCTTTCTGCCTTGAACTCTCTGGAAGGAGTCAAAAAGGTTGACGCCCTGGACGATGATGCGGAAGCACCAGGGGCGGAAAACGGCTCTCTCACATTTCGTATCTACGCGGACGGAGCCAACACTCTGATCGGACCAGCCGCTCAAGCCGTTCTGGTGGCGGGTGCCGAAGTCCGAGATCTGAGCGTCAAACAACCGACGCTCGAAGAAGTTTTCATCTTTTTAACAGGGAGGCATCTACGATAATGGCAAACACCACTTCACCCACGCTCGTCATGGAAGGGGCGCACGTGAAACGGCCAGGGAACCGGACACTGCTGGCTGTCCATGCATTCTTGGCCATCCTCCGACGCGACATCACGGTAACTGGTCGTGAATTTATCCCTTTTCTCCTGCAGGCCTTGATGCAGCCCCTGTTCTTTCTTTTCATCTTTGGAAAAGTGCTTCCGCGCATTGGCCTCGCTTCGAACGACTTTGCCGCTTTGATGCTCCCGGGCATCGTGGCGCTCACCGGAATGATCGCCGCCATGCAAGGAGTAACACTGCCCCTCGTACTGGATCTCGGTTACGCCCGCGAGATCGATGACCGCCTGCTCTCGCCCCTGCCCGTCTGGTGGGTGGCCCTGGAAAAAGTGATCTTCGGAGCTATGCGCGGAGCCGTAGCCAGTTCCGTCATCTTCCCCCTCGGCCGCCTCATCCTAGGCAGCGGATTCGCCGTGCGCGGCGACCGCATTCTCATCTTGATCGGCATGGTGATCCTTACCGCCTTCGTCGGTTCCACCATCGGCCTGCTCATGGGAACAATCATCAAACCCGAGCAGATCAGCCTGATGTTCACCCTCATCTTCACGCCTCTGCTCTTCACCGGCTGCACCTACTATCCCTGGGGAGCGCTTGGCCGAATCGTCTGGTTCCAGGTGCTCACGCTTTTCAACCCACTGACCTACGCCGCCGAAGGACTACGCTACGCCATGGTTCCGCCCATCAACGGACACGACTTCCCAACCCTCGCCCTTCATTGGATTTTCCCCGCCCTGCTGATTTCCGTTCTCTTGACGTTTCTAGCGGGCACCCGAACCTTTTACCGCAGAGTCGTTACGTAACTACTCTCGCAGCCGCCTACTGCAACTCCGCCGTCAGCGTTGCCCCGCCCATCTGCGGCATGGTCGCCGCGATCTTCACCGCGCTCCGCGTGTCCTTCGCAATCCAATAAGTGGTTTTCTCCGCACTATTATCCTGGTTTGTCACTTCAACGCGGAACGCATCAAAACTCCCCGCTGGCACCGTGACATTCTCCGAGCCTGTCACCCGCAACTGAAGCACCTTGGCCTTCTGCTTCTGAAGGTCAAGGTTATGGTAGGCAGCCGAATATCCATCCTTAAGTCCGAGACATCCAATGACAAACGGCGCACCCGCCGCCTCCGCAAAAGCGGGACCTCCCAAATCAACCGAGATGGGCTGATCCTTGCCGCTCATCGACATGGTTCCCGTCACTTTCGGCCCTTGATACGTAACGTCCACGGACATCGGCCCTTGCTTCACCGTTCGGCTGCGGATCAACAGGCTGCCCTTCTCCAGAACGGCGGTATCCACAGCCTCGCCCATGGGTGTTTTCGCTGTGTCTACGAAGGTCCATCCGCCGTTGCCATCCTTGATCTCGGTCGAAAGATTCATAGTCATTGTCTGTGGACCCGCCGCGATCTTGGCTATGTAACGATACGTACCCGGTTTCGGCGCCAGTTCCGGCTTGGGCGTCTCAATCGTGCTGGCATCCAGCTTTTTCGTGAGCACCACGGTTTTAGGGTCAACCGTAATCTCCTTCAGGCGCTGAGCGACCTCCGGCGTCATTCCCTCCTGATAGCGCGCATCCAGGTATTTCGCAAAGAATTTTTCCGCTTCCGCATACAGCGCCAGATTATTCACTGGTCTCTGAAACCCATGCCCTTCATCATCGGCAACCAGGTAATCGACCGGAAAGCCCCGGTCGCGCAGGGCAATCACGATCTGGTCGGATTCGGCTTTGTTCACGCGCGGATCGTTGGCCCCTTGCACCACCATCAGCGGAGTCCTGATCTT
>JBJMGL010000307.1:0-4357 GCA_045807985.1 Bryobacteraceae bacterium | reverse complement strand
TTTGCGCGGAGTATCCAAAGCTTCATCAGCTAACTGAAATGTGCCGTGATGAATCGCAATGCTGATTTGCGCGCCCAGAGTTTGATGCGCCCACACAGCTTCTTCAGGGTTCATATGGACAGCGGACATAAACCAGCGCGGCTGATAAGCGCCTATGGGCAGAAGCGCTACACGCGGCGATCCGTAATATTTGTGAATTGCGGCAAAGTGCTCGCCATAAGCGGTATCACCCGCGAAATAAATCGGGCCGCTGGCTGTTTCGAGCAGGTAGCCGCACCATAAAGTGCGGTTGCGGTCCCCTATGCTGCGCGCTGAAAAATGAAGGGCGGGCACGGCATGGATCGTAGTTCCTCGAAGCGTCAGAGAATCGCCCCAATCCAACTCATGCGCTGCGGGGAGCTTGTGTTTCGAGAAAAGCTTTGCCAAGCCGAGCGGAACTACGTACGCGCTCCCGTGAGCGCGCTGCAGTTGACGAAGCGTGGGCAGATCGAGATGGTCGTAGTGATTATGGCTTAGCAGCACCAGATCGATGGGAGGCAGATCCGCGAAGCGTACCCCAGGTGTACGATGGCGGCGAGGGCCAATCGCAGAAAACGGACTGGCGCGCTCGGACCAGACTGGATCGGTCAAGATATTCAGGCCGTTGATTTGCAGCAGGACGGTCGAGTGGTTTATCAGTGTGACTCGTATTTGCTGTTCCGGAAGCGAGCGCACAGGTACGGAACGGTGTACGTCATGGAGAAAAGCCGGTGACTTTGCCCCACGGGTTGTCAGCTTCCAGCGCAGGACACCCAGCAATCCACGCGCTTGCTTTCCATCGGGGTTGAAGAAGCGCACCCCGTCAAAATGGGAAGGGGATAAAGGTTTATCGTGGGTAGGCGGCAAGTTGTGGAGGAAACCTTATTGTGCCTCACCGGATGGCCGGAGAATGGGCTGGTCTAATGGAATAGGCTTTCCGAAATCAGGAGTGCCGTCCGTTTTCCATGTAAATGGTTGAGCACGGGGCGAACGAAGGCGGCCACAACCTTGATGCGGTTCAGGATTGGCGTGATAAATGATCCAGTCTTGCTTACCATCCGGAGATTTAAAAAACCCATTATGGCCGGTGCCGTAAGCATGCGCTTCCGGAGATTCGGAAAAAACAGGATGCGGCACTTTTTTCCAGGAACGGGGGTCCAGCAGATTGCTGTCTACGGAGGCAATCGCTTCGCCAAGAGTGTAGTAATCCGTCCAGCAACCGCTAGCGGAGTAAATCAGAAACAGCCTATTGCCGTGCTTTAACACTTCCGGACCCTCGTTGACATCGACATGAAGCATTCCATCACCCGGAGTGTCACCGACCTTTTCCCATGGATATTGCGGCGTGGAGATGCGCACGCGAGGATCTTGTATAGTCCAGGGATTTTTGAGGCGCGCAATGAAGATACTCTGAGTACCGTTTTCATCTCCCTCCCAGCCGGACCAGATCAGATAAAGCTGGCCCTTGTTTTCGAAGGCAGAACCGTCAATCGCCCATTTATCAGTTGAATCGGCCAACTTGTGCGGGGTGCTCCAAGTACCCGTCAGCGGATCTGGCGAGCTGTTTTCAATAACCCAAAGGCGGTGAGTTTGATTAGTTCCAGCATCAGCGGCAAAGTAGATGTACCACTTACCTTTAATGAGATGAAGTTCAGGAGCCCATATGTCGCGTGAGTAAGGACCTTCCGCTGGCGGAGTCCAGACGATCTTCTTCTCAGCATTTTTCAGATCTGACATGCTACGAGTCTTCCAGATTGTCAGATTTCTTGCCGTCGTGTTCATGTAGTAATAGAAGCCATCGTGAAAAATGACGAAAGGATCGGGGCCGGATGGAAGGAGCGGGTTCGTAAACGTGCCGGTTTGCGCGGAAATAATGGAGAAAGTGAAAAGAGCAGCAAAAAATGCTGAGCGGATCTTGGTCACATCCAAATCATGTCACAAAACGGCTGCTGTAGCGGTTCTTCTGTTTCTAAGCGTGGCTGTAAGCACGCTCAACTTCCCCGTTCAGGCAAGCGCAGGTAAGACAGTTACTTACACGGATGTTACTGAAGCAAGCGGCATTCGATTCAGAAATAACAATTCACCAACACCCGAGAAGTATCTGATCGAGAGCATGACGGGCGGAGTGGCGCTGATTGATTATGACGGCGATGGCTGGCCGGATATTTTCCTTGTCAATGGCGCCAAGCTGCACAGCGGACAGAAAGATGACGAACCGCTGGATAAATCCGCGCCCGAATACTGGAATCGGCTCTATCGCAATAATCATAACGCAACATTCACGGACGTGACGGAGAAAGCGGGCGTGCGCGGCAGCGGGTACGGCATGGGAGCGGCGGTTGGCGACTTCGACAATGACGGATTCGATGATCTGCTGGTAACCAATTACGGAAGCATCATTCTTTATCACAACAACGGGAACGGCGCGTTTGCAGATGTCACACAGAAAGCTGGGTTGAAAGGGGAAGGCTGGATGTCGAGCGCCGGATTCTTTGATTACGATAATGACGGCAAGCTGGACCTGTTTATCTGCCGTTATCTCGATTGGAGATTCGCCAAGAATATTTACTGCGGCTCGCGGGTGGAGGGCGGACGGTCTTACTGCCACCCCGATAACTTCAAGCCGGTTTCAAGCTATCTCTTTCACAACAACGGAGATGGTACGTTTTCCGATGTCAGCGCGAAGAGCAAGATTGCGGCCGCGCCAGGCAAGAGTCTAGGTGTTGCGTTCGCGGACTTTAACGGAGACGGGCGGCTCGATATCAGTGTTGCCAACGACTCATTCCAACAGTTCTTATTCATCAACAACGGCGATGGGACATTTACCGAAAATGGTTTAACGGCTGGCGTCGGCTATACGGATGAGGGAAAAGTATTTGCCGGAATGGGCACCGATACGGCGGATGTGGATGGCGACGGCAAGCCGGATATCGTGTCAACGGCGCTGTCGAATGAAACTTACGCGTATTTCCGCAATAACGGCGATGGCACTTTTAGTTACGACACAAACATATCGCGATTAGGCGAGGCGACCAGGTTGCTGGGCGGTTGGGGAATGCGGATTTTTGACTACGACAACGACGGATGGAAAGACGTATTCTTTGCCAACAGCCACGTGATGGATAACGTACACAAGATGCAGCCGCATCTGGAGTATCTGGAGCCGTTATTGCTGCTTCGGCAAGTCAATGGAAAGTTTGTGAATGTGTCAGCGCAATCAGGAAAGGTTTTCGCGGAGAAATGGGCGAGCCGGGGCGCGGCGTTCGGAGATTTGGACAATGACGGAGATATTGATGTCGTAGTGGCGACATGCGGCGGCCCAGCTTACGTTCTGCGCAACGATGGCGGCAATGAGAACAATTGGATTACGCTGGACCTGCGTGGAACCAGAAGCAATCGGGATGGCATCGGAGCACGGGTGAAAGTCACTGCGGAGTCGGGGAAAGCGCAGTATGATACCGCGACCACAACCGCAAGCTATCAATCGGCACAGGACCGGCGCGTGTTCTTTGGAATTGGACAAGAGAAAGGGATTCGAGAGATTGAGATCAGCTGGCCGAGCAGCGTGAAACAGGTGATCGCTCGCCCAGAAGTGCGAAAGATGTTAACGATTGTAGAGAAATAAAGAAAGGTAGGAACAAACCGGCTGCATTCGGGTAGAACGCAGCCGACAGTTACAACGGGGGCACGAGCGAGGAGCTTAGAAGTTTAATCGCAGAGTAAACTGAACAACACGTTGTGCGTCAATAGTGCCATTCACGATTCCAAAGTTGGCATCCAGAGGATTTACGTTGGGTATCGAGAAGATATGGCGGTTGGGCGCGTTCAGCATTTCAGCTTTCAATTGAAAGTAAGCTGTTTCCGTCATGTGGAAATTACGAATGATGCTGACATCCTCGTTGTAGAAGTTGGGAACTCGAACATCACCGCTGCTGCGCGGGTAATCACCGAAGCCCCAGGAGCCTCTTGCTTGCTGTAATGTAACACTGCTACCTTGGCTAACTGGCAGCGAGTTGGGATCGGCAAAGGCGCAACCGGGTTGTCCCGCATACCCGCAAACCGGCGCGAAGTAAAGGCCAGCTGCTCCAGACGCAAGTGGGTTAAAGGTACCGTTCAAAACGGAAGGGGAGAGCGGCGACACGCCCGTACGGTTAAAGCGTATTGTGTTGTCCCATCCAGGTATACGGTTTGCGCCGCCGAAGCTGACGGGAACGCCAGTCTGATAACGCAGCACAGCCCCAACTTGCCAACCTCCCAGCACAGCGCCTGCAATTCCGCTCTTTAAAAAGGCATGGCCCTTACCAAACGGCAGTTCATAAAGCAAAGCGCTCGAAAAGGT
>JBJMGL010000306.1:0-5359 GCA_045807985.1 Bryobacteraceae bacterium | reverse complement strand
GGCCTACTGGGCCCAACTATCTTTCGAGCCCAGTAAACAACGCAAATCAGAAGGGGCACGAAATCATCAATGCCGCTGAGCAGCAGCAAATTAGCGAGCACCCGCAGCAAGAAGGGCCAGATACTGACACATACATCGGGCGCAATCACGGAGGCTGCGGAGGAATAGATCACTTTGCTCTGCTGAATAGTGCCGCTTCGGATACGCTAATCGCAAAATTTTAAGAAATCCCCGGCCCTCTAAACACTATCTATCCGTGACTGATACACGAGGGGAATGCCCTGATTTAGCGTCGTTCAGCCAGCTGGTTCAGGAACTTATTACCGGCTCTGTACGGCGCCACACATTTACACCCTGGGAACTGGAGCTCTTGCTCGATCTGCAACGCAGCCGGCTTCGCAAATCCTCAAAGCCTGACGCGCTTCGCCGTTATCTCCGGGCCTTACAGCAGCACTTTGCCGAGAACTCATCCTTGCTCCGCCTTTCTACGTTTCTCGAGCGGGAAAACGAGAGGCGTGCGGCTTCAAACAATGCGTCTGCGCCTGTAAATCCCGTAAACGTCCCTTGTGCCGGCTAGCTGGGACGCGGTCTGTGCTCCGGCCCTGAGATATCCTCAAAGAAGAAACACGAGGAGATTGCAATGGCGAGCGCTACCGGGTCTACCCCGAAAGCTGAGCGGATAGTTTACTGCGTCAAACTTCATAAAGAACTGCCTGGGCTTGACGAAGTGCCTTTCGACAACCATCCACTAGGTCAACGGATTTACGATAACGTCTCAAAGGAAGCTTGGAGGATGTGGGTTGAGCAGATGAAGATGATCATGAACGAATATCGTCTCAATCTGGGAACGTCGGAAGCGCAAGAATTCCTGCTGCGTCAGATGGAAGAGTATTTCTTCGGCGAAGGAGCCGCTCACCCGCCTGGATATGTTGCTCCTGGGCATTAATTGATCGTTGTGCGATTCTGTTCAACGTTGGCCTCCTACGGTGCGTCTTAAGAATTTGATTGCTCGTGCCAGCGCCTGCTTATTCATAGCGGCCACTTTTTTGATGGCCGCTGATGCTATCGCCGCAAAACTGGCGCGTCAGGCAGACAAGGCCCGCAGCGCAGGGCAAGTGGTCCGCGCTTACCTGCTTTACTCGGAAGCCGCTGTTCGCGACCCGCACAACCCCACTTACGCCGCTAACCGCGACGCGCTCGCGTCAGCGGCGAAGCTGCTTACGAAGGCGAATGTGCAGGATGCCGATATTTCGGCTGACGTCAAAGCGATTGAAACTGAAGAACATAGTAAATCCGAGCCTCCTGTCGAGATCACGTCTCAAAAGGACTGGGAACGGGGAGAGGATCTCGGGCCCTTGCCGCATCTGCGGTTTTCACCCGATTCCGCCAGCTTCGATCTAAGAGGCGATGAACGAACTCTGTTTCAGCAGGTGACGGCTGCCTATGACATTCGCGTCACGTTTGACCCGCAACTGGAACCGAAGCCCGACATCCACTTTCAGATCGACAATGCCGACTTTCACACGGCTATGGAAGCGCTGACGGCCGCTACTGGTACGTTTCTTTTCCCCATCGCGGAAAAGCACATATTTGTGGCTCGCGACAGCGAAGAAAAGCGCAGCCAACTGGAGCCGCAGATTCTCCTGACTTTTCCGCTACCGAATGCTCTCGACCAAAAAGACCTGGTCGAGGTTGCTAATGCAGTTCGAGGCGTGCTCAATATGAGAGCAATAGGTTATGACAGCATCAATCGCACCGTGATGATTCGTGACCGGGTCACGCGTGCGCACGTCGCCCAGTCAATTCTCGAAGCCTTGCTTCTTCCAAAAGCCCAAGTTTCCTTTGAGGTGCAGATCCTGAGTGTTGACGAAGAGCGCAGTTACCACTATGGCTTGGCGCTGCAGACCAGTTTCCAGCTGGTCAACTTCGGTCAGCTACGCAACTTTCAAGGGACTCTCCCCAGCGCCCTCAATTTTTCTAAGTTCTTGGCCTTTGGCGGTGGAGCAACACTGATTGGCATTGGGCTCAGTGACTCTACGTTTTTCGCTAGCTACACCAATTCTTTCAGCCACAACATTTTTGACGCCACCGTGGTCGTCTCCTCCGGTCAGACCGCCAACTTCCACGTCGGCGATCAATACCCGATCGCTCAGACTCTTTACACCGGGTTTAATCAAAGCTCCTCATCCATTTACAATCCAGTCCCGCAGATATCACTTGTTGATTTGGGGATCTTGCTGAAACTAACTCCGAAAGTTTCGGGGGACGGTAACATCGGAATCGATGTGGAAGCCGATTACAAAGCATTAGGAACTCAAACGTTTAATACAGTTCCGGCGATCTCCCAGCGAGCTTTCAAGGGGAATGTGAATGTCCGCGAGGGCGAGTGGGCCATCCTGGCCGGCTTGGACGCGAAGTCAGTGAACGCGACGAGAAATGGACTCATCGGCTTATCTCAAATTCCTGGCCTGAATCAAGTCTTGAGTGAAAACACCCGCGACACGCAGACCAGCAACACACTTATTGTCATCAAACCTACGGTAACCCGCCTCCCCATGTCCCCCTCGATCAGTCCACAGTATTTGGTTGGACCCGTCCGTGGTCAACGGGTGCTGCTCTGAACCGGTCGGTTTTGTTATCTTTACTGGCATGTCAACCATGTGCGACGAAATTCGCCAACAGCCTGAGGCTATTGAGCGTACGCTGATTGCCGAATGGGGTCGCGCCGAACAGCTTCGGCAATACTTTAGCAAGCATCCTGTTCGCACCATCATTCTTGCTGCCCGTGGGACATCGGACAATGCCGCTCAGTTCGGGCGGTATCTGCTTGAAATTACGACTGGAGTACCCGTCTCGCTCGCTGCGCCCTCTGTTACCACTCTGTACCGCTCACGGCTGCAATGGCAAGATACGGCAGTAGTCGCCATCTCGCAGTCCGGTGAGTCAACCGACACGAATCTTGTTCTTGAAGAAGCGAAAGGAAAGGGTGCCTTCACTATCGGAATCACGAATGAGACCGAAAGCACGCTGGCCCGGCTAGCGGACCATGCCTTTCTGGTTCGAGCTGGGAAAGAGAAAAGCGTCGCCGCCACCAAGACCTACACTGGTCAGCTTGCCTGCCTGTACCTGCTGGCGTACGCTTTGGGAGCGCCCTTATGCCGGGAAGACTTGCAGCACCTTCCGGACGATGCGGCAGCGGCGCTCGAAACAGAGCGTGAAATACAAAGCCGCGCTGAACGCTACTGCTTTATGGAGCACGCCGTTTGTATTGGCCGTGGCCTGAACTACTCTAACTCGTTCGAGTTCGCTCTGAAGCTGATGGAAACCTGCTATGTCGTAGCCGAGCGTTTCTCGTCCGCCGACCTGCTCCATGGTCCTATCGCGATGTTAGAGGCGTCCTTCCCGGCTTTCTTATTCTGCCCCTCGGGCGTTACTTGGAAGCCCATGTCAGAGGTGCTTCAAAAGCTCAAAGCGATCCGCGCTGAAACGCTCGTCATTACGGACCGAAGCAATGGAAGCGCAGTGGAAAGCCAGACACTCAAGCAAAAACCGATCATCATTCCAGCCACGCTCAGCACGCATGATTTCTTGCCGGAAGATATCTTTACGCCCATCCCGTTTATCATCCCTGCACAGCTATTCGCAGGGAGTCTGGCCGAAGTAAAAGGCCTTGACCCCGACAAGCCGCGTACTCTCAGCAAGGTCACCCAAACGATTTAGCTACTTGCGAGCGCCGCGAGTGGTGCCCTTCAATGCGGATTGCCGGCGCTTGCCGGATTGACGCTTCGGCTTTACGATGTGAAAAGTGCCGCTGCCCAGATACTCAGCCTGATAGATATTATCTTTCTGCTGAATCTTTGGTGAGGCTGCGTGCGCGATCTTGCCGGACTGGTTTTGAATCTCTTCTGCCATAAAATCTCCTAAAACTTGTAAACCTTCAGTTTAGCGAACTGACATGACTTTGTGCGGAAATGAGCTTTGGAAGGATAGGCATATCCCAACAAAACCAACGTTAAGACTGGGGCGGAAGAGGCCAGACACTTCAGTCGTTGATTCTACTACCTATTGCCTTTCGCGACCCAGCCCTGTGGCCTTTAATAGGCAGAGCCACTTGAGCGGGCGGGTGACCACTCTGCCGTCATCGAGTGGACCGGAGCAGGGTGAGGGGTACCTAATTCCACGCAGTCACATTGCAAATCATAACTCTTTACAACAAGCATCAATTTCAGTAGATTGACATCAATAAATACTCTATGACATCATGTGGGTAATGCGAACTACGTTAGCGCTGGAAGATGATGCGATGCAGGCAATCAAGGCCTATGCTGAGAACTATCATCTTTCGCTTGGCAAAGCTGCATCTGAGTTAATCCGCCGTGGCGTGCGCTATCGTATTCCAACTATTAAGCGTAACGGTCTGACTGTATTTGAAGTTCCGGACGATGTTCCATCCATTACGAGCGAACGTGTACACCAGCTATTAAATGAGGAATGAAGCGTCAATTACCGGATGTTAACGTTTTGTTGGCTCTTTTTTGGTCACGGCACCAGCATTACAGAGTCGCACACTCCTGGTTTAGTAAATCAGGTCACCGGGCATGGGCAACTAATCCACTAACCCAACTAGGGGTACTCCGTTTGCTGACAAACTTTACCGTAGTACAAGAAGAGGTAGATGCAGCAACGGCGAGTTCCGTGCTAGGCGAGAGCATCCAGCACAGGGCTCATGAGTTCTGGCCGCTGGATCGTACTATTCTAACTAGTCTCGGGCCAGTAATTAGCAGGATAAGAGGATATAAGCAGTGGACCGATGCCTTACTGCTGTGTCAAGCTGCGGAGCGCGATGGTGTTTTGGTGACTTTTGATGCTGGCATTAAAGAACTAGCGTCGAATGAGCTAAAGAATCGGGTTTTGCTGCTAAACTCAGGGGGAAATCAAGTAAACGGAACAACTTAATCGAGAAATCGCAAGAAGGCGCTACACTAATTTGCAATGCCATCTTCAACCGGCACGAATCATGTAACTTTGAAATCTGCTTTGTATCAGCGGGTTTGTGACGAACTGGGCGAACTGCTTCGCAATGAAACAGATTTCATCGCGAATGCCGCTAATACTGCTTCTCACCTGTTTTATTCACTGTCCGACATCAATTGGGTCGGTTTTTATTTGCTCAAGGGCAATGAGCTTGTGCTCGGGCCATTTCAAGGCAAGCCTGCTTGCACGCGCATTCCGGTAGGTAAAGGCGTCTGCGGCATGGCGGCGCAGCAGCGGAAAACGGTTGTTGTCCCGGATGTCAGTGCATTCCCTGGTCACATCGCCTGCGATACGGCTTCGAGATCCGAAATCGTGGTTCCCTTGC
>JBJMGL010000305.1:0-18710 GCA_045807985.1 Bryobacteraceae bacterium | reverse complement strand
TCTTGCGTATCTTGCGACTGTGACTCGTGAGTAGTTTCATCCGTGGGGTAATCCAAATCAGTTCTCCCTTTATGCAGCGGTTTGGGTAAGTTGCTGAGCTTTTCGTGCTTATCTGAAAGCGTGAACAGACAACAAGTATTGCGGACAGAACAGAGACAACAAGATCACGACAATTAATGTAATTGCGCTGTAAGTGCCACTAAGTTAGAGGCAAGCCACCAGTAAACCTACTTGTGATTTAGGCGTGATTGGCCAGTAACTTCGCATGTCCAGGAATAAATCCATTACTATGAACGGTTCAACGTCCTCCAACCGCTATCACGCTTCATAGAGGTGTTTCTTCCGCAAAGTGTTACGCTCATCTCCGCAAACATCTTGTTTTTTATCTTGGATTTATGAAACTGTTACGACTCGAAATTAATCCATTCTGAAAAAATTTAGCTCGGCTTTAAAATATACTTTCGCCTGTTTTGCCACACTGGCCCGCCTTGCCCATCTTGTGAAAGTCCGCAGCGTAGTGGTGCGCGCCATACGCCAACGCCGGTTAAAACGCGTAAAATGAATCGGTTCATAAGAAGAGAACAAATGGCCCGCTACACACCCCCAATTACTGCAAAACTTCGACTATTGATATCTGCTCTTGTTGTCTCCTGGGCTGCGCCAGGGCAAGACACGCGCTATGGGCCTAAGAACCAGTTGATCCCGACGCCTGATTGCCTTACTCTCAAAGCCGCGTGGACCGGCAGTGCGTCGAACGCTTGCACGCCCGAGACGCATGCGGAGTGGCTGAAGGACATCACGCATTGGCGTTATGAGCGCAGAATCCGCATCGGCTATAACGGCAAGCGCTATGACGAGCCCGCTCTGCAATGGACGCAGTCGAGCTTCATGCAACCGCAAATGATGGCGCACGACCGCTATTTCTACGATCCGGTTGCGGGCAAGTACACCGTGGATCGGTATCTTGATGACCTGAAAAAACGCTATGGAGGAATCGACGCTGTTCTGATCTGGCCCACTTACCCCAACATGGGCATCGATGACCGCAATCAGCACGATATGATCCGCTCCATGCCCGGCGGCGTGAACGGCGTCAAGCAAATGGTGGCGGACTTCCACCACCGGCATATCCGTGTTCTCTTTCCCATGATGATGTGGGACCAGGGCACCAGAGACCCAGGCATGCCGTGGCCAAAAGCCATCGCGAACTTAATGAAGGAGATCGGCGCGGATGGCATTAACGGCGACACGCAAGATGGAGTGCCGCTCGCTTTTCCCGAAGCCGCAGAAGAGGCAGGACATCCACTGGCCTTTGAGCCTGAGGGCAGCCCTGCCGATGAAGCACTCGCCTGGAACTTAATGACGTGGGGACAATACACCGGCCAATTCACTTTAGTTCCCGGCGTGGACCGTTTTCGCTGGCTCGAAACACGCCACATGGTGAATATCTCTGACCGCTGGAATCGAAGCAAAACCGATGATCTGCAATACGCTTTCTTCAACGGGGAAGGCTGGGAAAGCTGGGAAAATATTTGGGGCATCTGGAACGGGATTACCCCGCGAGATGGCGAGGCAACCCGGCGCGTAGCTACCGTCGAGCGTGCCGTAGCGCCTTTCCTGATCAGCAAAGACTGGGAGCCGCTTTATCCGATGCACCGCTACGGTGTGTATGCAAGCCGCTGGCCGCTCGAAAACGAAACAGTTTGGACAATTGTGAACCGCAACGAGTACGATAGCGACGGCCGGCAAATGTCCGTTCCGGCGAAGGACGGAGTCCGGTACTTCGATCTTTATCACGGGAACGAGCTAAAACCGGAGCGCGACGGCACGATGGCCGTGCTCTCCTTCCCGCTGGAAGCGCACGGTTTTGGAGCCATTCTGGCGACGAGCGGCGAGCCTGCAAGCAATATGCGGCAGTTGATGGACCGCATGAAGACAGTAACGGCGAAACCTTTGTCGGCTTACTCATCGGAATGGAAGACTCTGCCGCAGCAACTGGTCGAGATCCCAGGAACAAAACCGGCTGCCAGCGCGCCGGAGAACATGATTAAGATCCCCGGTGGAGATTACCTCTTCAAAGTGGGTGGCATCGAAATCGAAGGCTTCAATGACATCGGCGTGGACGTGCAGTATCCCTGGGAAGACATGCCCCGCCGTTTTCACGAGCACCGGATGCAGATCAAGCCGTTCTACATCGACAAGTATCCCGTTACGAATGCTGAGTTCAAGAAGTTTATGGATGCGACGCGCTACCGGCCGAAAGACGACCTGAATTTTCTCCGTTATTGGAAGAACGGCTCTTATCCGGAACGATGGGCCAATAAACCGGTTACCTGGGTATCCCAGGAAGATGCGCGCGCTTACGCCCAATGGGCTGGGAAGCGGCTTCCGCACGAGTGGGAATGGCAGTATGCCGCGCAAGGAACTGACGGCCGAATTTATCCCTGGGGCAATGAATGGCAACCGTCCGCTGTTCCAAAACCTGCGCAGGGGCGTGTCTCGCCGGGGCCGGAGAACGTGGACGCTCATCCAACAGGCGCAAGCCCCTTCGGCGTGATGGATATGGTAGGCAACATTTGGCAATGGACCGACGAATACCTTGATGAGCACACTCGTGGAGGCATCCTGCGCGGCGGCAACAACTATCAGCCGCAGGGCTCTATCTGGTACTTCCCGCAGGCCTATCGCAATGACCAGCACGGAAAACTGCTGCTCATGGCTCCAAGCTACGACCGTTCCGGCACCCTCGGTTTCCGCTGTGTGACCGATGCTGAGTGAGGCGCTATGCGGCAAACTGTTAAGTGGTGCGACGATCTGGTTATCTTGGTTCACGTTCAGCAGTGGAGTCGCTAGGGCTCCTTGGCTTGCCCGCTCCTGTTTTTGAATTAGCTTCGCAACCGTGGGACGCCATCGTTGTTGGTGCGGGACACAATGGACTTGCTTGTGCTGCTTATCTGGCGCGCGCTGGTAAACACGTGCTGGTTCTGGAGAAGCGCGAGCGGATTGGGGGCGCTTGCACGATTGAGGAGCCTTGGCCCGGTGTGCGCATGTCGCCCTGCGCTTATTTGGCCGGGCTACTGCATCCGCTGGTGATTGAGGAACTCCATCTGCCTTCGTTTGGCTACCAGTGGACTCCCGCCAGCAATGGTCTTTTTGTTCCATTTCTCGATGGCAGGGGTGTTCAGCTTTACGATGATGACGCCCGCTGCGAGGTCGAGGTCAGGCAGATCTCGCCGCGTGATATCCCAGGGCTGCGCGCTATGTCGGATGTGATCCGCCGCCTTCGTGATGCTCTGCGTCCGCCGGATGGTCGCGATGTTTGGATTGGCGAGGCGCCTACCCATGAGCAGATTGAGGAGCGTATCGGCAATGATGAGGAAGCACGAGCTTTGCTTTTTGAGTGGTCCATGGCCGAGTTTGTCGAGCGGTATCTTTGCGATGAGCGTCTGCAAGTTGCTTACCTGGGCCAAGGCGTGATTGGAACGAATGCCAGCCCTTTCGACTCTGGTACTGCTTCTATTCGTTTTCATCATGCGTCAGGTCGATTGGGAGGCTTGCCCGGCGCTTGGGGTTATGTCCGAGGCGGCATGGGGATGGTGTCATTTTTCCTGGCCGATACCGCGCAGAAGCATGGTGCGGTAATTGCTTCGGGCGTGCCGGTGGCGCGGATTGTTCCAGGCGAAGGAGTGGTGCTGGAAGGCGGAGAACGTATTGGTGCTCCGGTCGTGATCTCGAATGCCGATGGACGAACTACGCTGCGGCTTCTTGGCAGTGACAGTGATGGAGGGTGGCGGGCTAAGGTCGAATCGATTCCCGTGGAAGGATGCACGCTGAAGGTCAATGTGTGGCTTCGCGAGTTGCCTAACTTCCGGGCGCGCCCTGGTATTTGTCAGCCGCATCACTTCGGCCAGGTGAATACGCCGCTTACTAAAGATGAGTGGAAGGCTGGTTATACGGCGGCTCGCCAGGGCCGTTTGCCCGAACAGCTTTGGACTGAACTTTACTTTCAAAGCGTGCATGACCGGAGCGTGGCGCCAGAAGGGACGCATACGATGAGCATTTTTTCTCAATACGTGCCTTACCAATTTGCCGATGGCAGTTGGGACGATTATCGTGAAGAGGCGAAACGGCTTGCGCTGGCGGCGTTAGCCCGTTTTTGCAGTAACATGCCGGAAGCGGTGATTGACGCCGAAGCTCTGGGGCCGCCGGATATTGAGCGTAAGGTGGGGTTGACGGGCGGTCATATCTTTCAAGGCGAGTGCTTGCCAGCCTACATGTGGAGTCACCGGCTCTCCCCGCGGACTCCTATGCCCGGCTTCTATCTGTGTGGAGCGTGTACGCATCCGGGCGGCAGCGTGATTGCCGTGAATGGGCGAAATGCTGCTATGGCCGTGCTCGCGGATGCCTGAGTTCCCTGCCTCGTCTGAGCCTTCGATTGATGGCGAAAAGCAGAGCGACTAGAGGCACGATGATGAAAAAGGGCCAATAAGTGACAATTGCTGGTTGCTTTTCGAGTACCGTGAGCGAACCTCCCACCGAAGCCAGTATGCCGTTGCGCTCCACATCGACATTGACTTTCCAATTTCCGGGCGATGGCAGGTCGAGAGCGGCTGCGTATAAGAGCTTGTTGCTCGCGCTTTCGTGTTTGGCGGGAAGAGTGAACTCAATAATTTCGGCGCTGTTGGAAGGACGTCGCAGGTGCAGCAAAACCTTTGCATCGAGAATGGGGCTGTTGTCCTCCGCTTTTTGGCACATTACGCTCAGGTCGGCACGGCCCACCCGCACAGGGGTTGGTTCGCTGAAAAGCGTAATCATGAACGGCCCGGAGCGTTTTTGCAGTATAACTGTTCCGCCGTCGGCCCGTAAGAGTGGAGAAGCTGTCAAAACAGCCACCAACAGGAATAAACTATGCCTCTTTGGGCTTTTCAATGCACCATCCCGCGCATTTCCATCGGTTGCAAGAGAATCCAGATTCCCAGGGCGTAGAGGCTTAACGAAAGGATGGCCCAGGGCAGCAGGATGGCGGCTGCTTTCCGCATCTGCCGCACATACTGATTTGCGATGCGCCACGTGACATAGAGTGTCAGCAGTAATCCGGTGTCCAGCAATAAGATTTGCGCGGGCGTCAGCCAGGTGGGAACAAAAGGAATGGCTGCTGTTTGCATGGCGCCGGTTAGTGCTCTTCCCACGGCTGGAATAGCTGAACTCCATCCAGTTGCGAAGTGATAGAGCAGGTGCGCGGCCCACATGGTAATACCCAGCGGCACTAAAGCAAATGCGAAACGCCGGGCTGCTTCCATTATCTTTAATTTGCGCTCGACAAGCCGATTCAATATGGCGCACAGGAGCGATGCCACGGCAGGAACGATGACGGCACCGATGGCAACGAACATTCCGACGGCGATAGGCATTCCGTACACGCCGAGGCGCGCGTGCCAGCGGTGTTCCCACATCATGACAGGCCCAATCATTCCGGCGGCGTTGACAAATGCTCCAAAGACGATGAGTAGCGCTAAGGCCGCGAAATCGGTTCGCTTTGATAGTTTGCCGATAGAGGAACGGTAAGGGTCTTCGATGACCGTGGCTGCCGGAAGTACCGGCAGGAGCGCCACATTGTCGTGAGGGCAGGCTTTTACACAATCAAGGCAGAAGGTACAATCCAGATTGCTTGCCTTTTTTGGCTGGAATAGGTACAACTCGCAGCCGCGTGCGGTTTCGTTGCCGCGAATGCAGTCGTGCGTGCGGCAGCTATTACAAGTACTGGTGCTTCGCACGCGCACTTCACGCGGCGACACAAGAGAGCTTACGAAGTGAAACTGCCCAATGGGACAAACATATTTGCAGAAGCTGGCTCCCCGGAATAGGCCGTCAATCAACAGGGCTGCTCCAAAGTAGCCGGTGATGATCCATGCTGTAATCCAGGCGCTGTTCCATAAATGAAATGCTTCGTAGGTCCACAGGTATAAAACAAGTAGCGAGATCGGGACCCATTTTGTGCGCAGCGGTTTCGGCCATCGCCATTTCGCCGGCAAGACCACCCGCCCGATGTCGCGCACAAATGTGAAGGGACAGGCCATGCAAAACAGGTTGCCTACGGCGAGCAGGGCCAGGATCGACAGCGCCCGCCAGTGAATCCAGGGCAGCACGCCTGCCATGTTCGCGGCTGTTACCTGCGGTCCGAGAAAGCCATCCGCCATGACAGCAACTGCTATGAGCAGCATTGCTCCTTGCGCAATGCGTCGAAAGACGGGTAACCGCTTGGTGAGGCTTGTTGCTCGTGCTTTGCCAACAGGCGCACGCTGGATTCTTATTTGTTCCTCGTCTTGCGCTTTGCGCGGAGATAGCAGGCGCATGGTGAAGGCTATAGCGGGCACCAAATATACAATCGAACCGGGCACCCACATGATGGCTCCCGCCAGTGCCTGATCAGCCGCAGCGCTGAAGCCGGAAATGTGAACTGCCTCGTAACTGGGATAGAGCACCTTTCCAGAGAAGATAAAAAATGCGGAGAGAGCCGTATTGACAATGTCTGAAAAGAGCAGGTAAGGAATGGCTGCCCATTCCGGCCAGCGGCTCTTGCCGGGGCCCTGACGGATCAGGGGCCACCAGAAGAGTACGCCCGTCCAGAAGAATGAGGCGTGTTCGACACCGTGCCACGTTGGCGAACGCAATGCCAATTCGTAAAGCGCTGGCATGTGCCACACCAAGGTACTAAGCGCGAAGAGCAGCCAGGTGACCGGCATTGCGGTTGCGAATTCGGAGAATCGTCGCAAGGAACGCCAGGTCAGAAACGGGCCGAGCGCTTCTTTTACGAATGCTTTGGGCAGTCCGCGCAGTAGCGGCAGTGTTGGCCGTCCGAGCAAAAGCAGCGGCGGCGCAATCATCATCAGTAATAAATGCTGCGCCATGTGCGCCGACAAAAAGAGCGAGTCAAAGGTGTCGAGCGGCGATTCCAGGGCAAGAAATAGCGCGAGTAATCCACCCAGAAAAGCCCAGAGCCGATTAAAATCCCGGTTGCTGTGAAGGAGCCGACGCCCGCGCATCCATCCACGCCCGTACACGAGCGCCGCCATCATGAGAAGCGCTACCGAGAGCGGGTGGATGTGCCAGGATAAAAAAGCGGCGCTTGGAGAGAGGTCCACTTCTTTAACGGCTCAGGGGTGCCGCCGGACTAATCACAGCAAAATCGCGAGGCAATTTATTCAATGGCTTATCAGGATCTCGAGCAGGCGGAATATTTTTGGGATGTAGGGTTGCCAAATAATCGACTAGGGCATCCACCTCTGCCGGAGTCAGTTTCTTGCCATAGGCGGGCATATTTCCGCCACCCTGAATTATTTGACGGACCAACTGATCCTTCGTGAGGCGAGTTGCCACGTCATCCAAAGCGGGCCCGCGCTGCCCGCCGACGCCGCCCAATGCGTGACAGTTGCGGCACTGCTTATTCTGAAACACTAACGCGCCATGCATCTCGATCGGGCTACGGCCATCCACATGTTCCACTGGTATAACTGCTCCACTCCAGGCTTCCATTCTGGGCGACCAAGGCGACGTTTCGCCCATATAGGCAAGCACGCCAATGGTCAGGAGAATAAAAATAACAGACAACACGGCCACAGGACGCCGACGGTAACTCTTCTCACCGGTGCCGGAGATAAACGGCAGCAGCAGCAGCCAGAGGCCGATCAGGCCGGGCACGACAAACAGGACAATGACTTCCATCCAGTCAGGAATGAGCGCCAGCGCGGCAAAGATCGACAGGAAGTAAAAATCTGGCCGCGGGTTTGTGTTAATGAGTGTCGGATTCGGTTGCCCTAGCGGTCCCTTTGGCCCAAAGAAAAAGGCGCAAGCTACGATTCCGAGCATAACCAGAGCGGCAGCAACCAGATCCTGGCCGATCGCGTTCGGCACAAAGGGCACGCCTTCTTTACGCAAAACTTCGGCATATTCGGCATCGTAGGTTTCACGATGCACGGGGTATCCCGGCCTCGGGTACTCATTAATTCCTTTTGTTAATACCAGCCGCAAATGCATTCCGAGAATCGCGATAATTAAGCCCGGAACGATAAAAACATGCAGCGTCCAGAATCGCGACAAAGTTTCGCCCGCTATGATCGGTCCGGCTAACAAGAGATGCACCAGTTGTGAACCAATCAATGGCACTCTCCCCGTGACGGAAGCGCCAATGGCTAACCCCCAGTAAGCGTCCTGATCAAACCGCATCACCTGGCCCGTGAAGGCCATCGCCAGCGTAAAAACCAGCAACCCGACTCCGCTCACCCAGGTCAGTTCCCGTGGGTATTTGTAAGCGCCGAACAGGAAAACCTGAATCATATGCAGCGTCATGAGCGCCACCATGAAATTCGATCCCCAGTAATGGAGACCGCGCAGGTACCAGCCCCAGAACTGCGCGTGATTCAGGTATTGCAGGCTGGTGTAAGCGTTACTGGCCGACGGAATGTAAACAAACGCCAGCAGAGAACCAGTAACGATCTGGATGATGAAACATAGCAGTGTGGCGCTTCCAAAGACATAGAACCAGCTTCCTGAACTGGCAGGAACCTCATGTCCAGCGGTGGAAGCATAGAGCGCCGTTAGGTGCAATCTATCGTCTAGCCAAACCGCTATTTTCTGCAACTTATCCCGCATTGCTTCCTCTAGACTCGTCAAACTTGAAGACAGGATTGCTGAGGGTTGGCATTTCGCCACCCTTTACCCACAGTTCGCCACCCTCTACTTTGTAGTCGTACTGGAACAATCCGCGAGGCGGGGGACCGGCAGCGCGCGCGCCGTCTTCGTAATAAGCTCCGCCGTGGCAGGGACACAAAAAGAGCCCTGATTCCTGAAACCATCGAACCGGACATCCCAGGTGCGTGCAATTAATGGCGAACACTTGGAATTTATTGCCTCCCAGGCGACGTACCCAGCAGGGGATGTGAACAGTTTCCCCATCCCAAGGACGAGTAAATGGGTTGAGATAGGTAGCAATTCGGGTTTGATTTTCGGGGAAGTTTTCCAACGCTCCCAACGAGATCCACTTTCGCGGGTCCTTTTTATCAACAAAACTGGAAAATACGTATCCGATCAGGGGTATAGCGAAAGCGACACCAGCAACCGCGTTCAGCGCCACACCTGTAATAAGCAGCCAGTTGCGCCGGGTCGGATCAGTGACGTTTACCTTCCCCTTTGTATCCTCTTCTCTGTTGGTGTCGACCACTTCCTTAGTGCTGTGGGCCATGGCCTTGAACTGTTCCTCCCTGGATACTGCTATTGGTATGTTTTTGACCTTTGTTTTGTCCTTTGTCCGGACTACCCGGCCCGTTTCCGCTTCCTTGACTGCCAGCGGCCACTCCTCCGTTTTCGCCGGTGTCACTGTTTTCCTTTGTGTGCGCGCCTTCCAGAATCTGCTGGGCAGGCCGGAGCGAGGCGATGTAGGTCACTATGTCCGATACATCCTGATCACTTAATGCATGACCGGCATTCAAGGTCATGTAGTTCGGCATTGGCATCGGTTTACGTAAATCAGGCCGCCCGATGACGATAGATGTCCGCACATTCTGGTCGCTCGCCAGTTGCAGGTAAGTCGCGTTTGTGATCACGCCGACTGGCGCTCCCGGTCCATGGCACATAAAGCAACTCCGCGCAAACAGTTTTTTGCCTCGCGTGGCATCCCCGGCGTTGATGTCCGCGCTGTAGGCGGGTAGATTCGTGCCGCGCAAATCCACCGGCTTCGCCCAACCGTCCTTGATACCGCTGACCAATATGTCAATCTGCTTCTCAGAAAGCGGACCGCCTTGGCTTTGCGCCCACGCCGGCATGGCTGTTCCCGGACGGCCATAAATCAAAACCTTTTTGATTTCCTCGCGGGGAATGAAAGCCACATAAAGCGGATCATTCAGAATTCGCCCTGGGCCGTATTTTCCGTTGTCTCCGTGGCACCCTCTACAGTTTTGAGCGAAGAGAGTCGAAAAATCCGTTGACTTTTCAGGATCTACTTCTTCGAGTGATGGCTTTCCATAAGGGCGACATCCAGACAAAATCAGCGCTGCGAAACAAACAGCCAAAACAGGCGCGGCTTTGTAACGGCCCGGCATCATTTTTTATCTTCCTCATACCCAGTTCCGTGTCCACGCATTCCTGGAGCTTCCACAAAGAGCCGGTCGGCCAGTGACCAGGAATGCATAGTACTGATACTGGTGCTGCGTGCAATGACGAACCCTGCCGCTAAGCCGAATCCAAGCTGACACACCACAAACCACGGCCAACTAATCCGCTCATTTAATACAGGATTGACTATGCTCAAAACGGTAGCGATAATCCCGCTCCAGAACAAAGGCATTAAAATCCCGGCCCAAAACGTCGCATATTTCGGAAACATCGGGAGCAGAACGGCATAGAGGATGCCCACCATGATGGAGATACCTCCATGTCCCACCAGCGCGGCAAGAAAAGCCAGCCCATTAAAATGCCGCAACTGCTCCAAACTTGCGTTACCCAGATTCGGGATTACGGTACCCGCCAATAAATTAATGGGATACCAAATGCTGTGCTCCGCGATGAGGCCGTATAAACAAGCTAAAGCCGCCATGGCGGCTCCACCCGCCAAACCTCCCCAAAAACCAGCTGAGTAGGGATGAATTGCCGCCGGAACGAGTTCGCGATGTTGCGCTTCTCCAGGTCGTAAGGACATCACGGAACGCGCTTCCACGAGAATTGGCGCAGGCCGCAGAGCTGGGTTCACCGGCACTTCTTCGTGTTCTTCGTGCGGAATAACATTCCCCCACCAGGCCGTGGCGCCGCGTGCCGCTAAGATGAATCCCACTAGACTGACGACCCAATGAGTTACTAACCCGGCGCCCATGAGCGTGATGCCGAAGGCCATGACGATGGGCCAAAACGTCGGCGCGGGCAACTGAATATATCCTTCGCGGGTGTGTTCGCCTGCTTCTCCGTGATGTGTCTGGTGTGCCATCATGCGCTCCTATCTGCCAATTAGATACACCACCGTGAAAACGACAACCCAGATGGCATCGACGAAATGCCAATACCAGGAAAGAAACATTACGCGCCGTTCTTGTGTCTGGATCGGAAACCTCAAGAAAGTGACAAGCATGACCAAAATCAGGAAGAACAGGCCCACAATGACGTGACTGGCATGTAGCCCTACCAGCGAATAGTAGGTTGTTCCAAACAAATTCGTGCTGATCGTGAGGTTCTCTTTATAGATCAGGTGATGCCACTCGATACCCGTTCCGATGATAAATTCGAGACCCAACACGATCGTGAGGAGCCACCATAATTTGAATCCGCCTAGATTATGTTTCGCCAACGCACGCTCGGCCATTACAATGGTCGCGCTGCTCGAAAACAGGCAGATGGTGGAGAAGATGGGTATTTCCAGAACATCTTTCGGCTGTGGTCCGTTCGGGCTTTTCCCCATGTAAACCAAATACGCCACCACAAAAATAGTAAAGAGCGCCGTCTCCGTGATAATCAGGAAAGTGATTCCAACTTTGCCGCGATCGGGCAAAGTCCACCCTTTCTCCAGATCGAGAGCATCTTGGGCCAATATACTTGCGTCAGCCATATCTTTTATTGATTGAACTTCCAATCCGGATCTTGCGGATGTTTGAGGTCCCACAAGGGCCGACTGCTTCGCACAACCGGCAATTTCTCGAAATTGTACTCCGGCGGCGGCGAAGTGGTGGCCCACTCCAGTGTCCAGGCGTCCCAGGGATCATCGCCCGCCGGTCGACCCTTGATAGCCGAGTACACGAAATTCACGGCAAAGAATAAAGTCGCGGCAATCTGGATAGGCACTCCACAGGTGGACAGAAAGTTCCAGGATTCCCAACCACGGCCAGCCGGATAGGTATAGATGCGCCGTGGCATGCCCAGGAATCCCAGCATATGCTGCGGCAGAAAGGTCAGGTTGAAGCCAATCACGAATAGCCAAAAGTGCCACTTGCCCCACTTTTCATTGAACATGCGGCCGGTGACCTTCGGATACCAATAGTAAAGCCCGGCAAATATGCCGAACACCAAGCCGCCCGCAAGCGTGTAGTGAAAATGAGCAATCACGAAATAGGAATGATGCAGCTGCCAATCAAACGGAGCCATCCCGAGCATGATCCCCGTTAGCCCAGCAAACAAAAACTGCAGAAGAAACGCGCAACAGAACAACATGGGAACTGTCATCCGCAGCTTTCCGCCATACATGGTTGCTGTCCAGTTAAAAATTTTGATTCCCGTCGGCACGCCCACCAGCATGGTAGAGGCCGCGAAGAACGTATTCGACCAGGAAGTCATGCCCACGGTAAACATATGATGAGCCCAAACTCCCAGGCTGATAAACCCGATGGCGACAAGCGCGCTCACCATAGCTTGTCTTCCAAAAATTGGCTTACGCGAGAAGACCGGAATAACCTCACTCAGAGAGGCGAAGGCAAGAAAGATCAGGATATAAACCTCCGGATGGCCAAAAATCCAGAAGAAGTGCTGCCATAGCACAGCCGAACCACCCTTCTGCGTATTGAAGAAATTCGCTCCCAGATACCGATCCAGCAGCAGCATAATTTGCGCGGCAGAGAGCGGCGGCAACACAAGGATGATCAGCCACGAATCGACCAGCATCGTCCAGACGAACATCGGCATCTTGGTCAGCGTCATGCCCGGGCAGCGCATGGAGACCGTCGTGACAATCACGTTAATCGCGCTGGCAATGCTGCCGATACCCGAAATCAAAATCCCAAGAATCCAATAATCCGTGGCATGTCCGCGTGAAAATGCTCTTTCTGTCAATGGCGCATAAGCAAACCAACCGACATCAGGAGCTGATCCGGAACCGCCCAGCCCGCCGCCTCCGATATAGCTGAAGTACAGCAAAAGCGCGCCAAAGAGAAAGATCCAAAATCCGAACGCATTAAGGCGCGGAAAGGCCATATCCCGCGCTCCAATCATGAGCGGCACCAGATAGTTCGCAAAGCCAGCAATAAAGGGCATGCCGACCAGGAATACCATCGTGGTGCCATGCATAGTAAAGAGCCGGTTAAAGGTGTCCGGATCTACAACGTGCAGGTTCGGAAATGCCAACTGTATCCGGATCATTGTCGCTTCAAGACCCGCTATCACCAAGAACAAAATCGAGCACACGATATACATCAGTCCCAACCGCTTGTGATCCACCGTGGCGACCCATGTATAAAGCGCCTCTGAAAAAGAGAACTCCTTTACCGCCGCTCTCGGCCGATCCAACGGATAATCGATTGTTGCCATATCACCTCGCTCTACTTCAGCGTCTCCAGGTATGCGACTACTTGATCTAATTCGCGATCCGTCAACTTCATGCTGGGCATCAGGCAGCCCGGCTTGATTTCCTGCGGATCATTAACCCAAGCTCTTAAATTCTTTTCCGTGTTTTCAACCACTCCTGAACCGATATCACGGCGGCTCATCAAATGCGTTAAATCCGGGCCAAATTTGCCGATTGATGTGGTGCCTTGGATCGTATGGCAGTTCACGCAGGCTAAGGACTGGTAAACCGCTTTTCCCTCTGCCGCTTCACTTGCTTTCGTCTGCTGGTTCAGCGTCCATCTCTTAAAATCTTCCGGAGATTCCGCCACGACGCGCAGCTGCATATTCGCATGCTGCGTACCGCAATACTCGGCACAGTTGCCGTAGTAGATTCCCGGTGCCTTGGGATTCATCCACATATAGTTATTGCGGTTTGGAATCAGGTCGACTTTGCCCGCCAGTTGCGGCACCCAAAAATTATGGTTCACATCGATGCTTTGCAAGACGAAATAAGTTGCTTGCCCCCCATCAGGGGAAAACGGAATATGGATCTCATTGGCCGTCGTGATGTGGTAATCGGGATACTGCACTTCCCACCACCATTGATGCCCAACCACCGTGACATGTGTGGTCGTTTTCGGAGGACTAGCGTTCTGTACGCCTGCAATTACACGGGCCGACACGCCAATCAGCACAAAGACAATCAGGATCGGAATAATAGTCCAGGCAATTTCAATCTGATTGCTTCCGTATACCTGCGGCGGTTCCTGGTATAGATCATCACCCGGCCTGTGCCGGAAACGTGCAATGGTGTAGACAATCAGGCCGCCTACCACAACAAAAATAGCGCCTGTGATCGCAAAGGTCAGAAGCGCTGCTTGCATTTCCGATTCCGCCGGAGATGCCAGCGGCTTAAACATGTTCGTAATTTTGCGCTCTGGCAAATTGGCAGCTTGCACCTGCAAGAAAGCCAATAACGAATGTACATTCAAGCTACATCACCTCCAGGGCCTGTATTTCTAGTCTAACCGGAATTCTTCCAGTCAGACCGCAAAACTTAAAACCGTTATATTACCAGCTATGCTCGTAGTGGTAAAGAGCATTATGGCGCTTCAATTAGAACAACACCAGTACGGAGCTATAACAGTGCTGCGTTTAAGTAAGTACTTAATAGGGGAAGCTGATAGTGCTTACTTGCTGGTCATCATTGATCAACTCCTTGCGAGTGAAAAGAAGCAAATCCTTCTTAACTTAAGAGAACTGACTGAAGTTGATAGCGCCGGTTTGCGTGCTCTGAGAGAGGCATACTCCAGGATTGAGGCGGCGGGCGGAGTAATTAAGCTTGTCAATGCCGCTCAGCGTCACACTGACCTGCTCATTTTGTCGCAGCTTGCTTCCCTTATTCCCAGTTTTAATGATGAGGAAGAAGCAATGAAGAGCTTTGCCCCCGAGCCAGGACGCTTCGACATTCTGGAATTTGTGAGAGAAGTAAACCAAGAAGAGCAGCAGCACTTGGGCGCAGGCGGGAATTCAGAGAAGGAACCCGCACCGGAGAATCCCTCAACTGGTCAAAGATGATACTGCCTCGGTTTATCGGAAGCTGGAAGCGGTCTGTTCCTGTTTTTTCGATGTTTGCTGATAAGAATTAACGGCTTGGTTGAGCGCGAGCAGGATGTGATTGAGTTGCTCGTGTGATTCTTTAGAGGCGCGACTCTCTTAATGAATTCCGGTTAAACATTTCTGCATTGGAAGCTTGGAGATTCTCATGCGTTTCACGCTGTTGCACACAGGTCAAATCGCACTTGCGGTTACCAGAAAATGCTGGCCTTGTTCGACAGCAATGTCGCTGAATCCACAGTTTTGCAAGATTCGCCTCATCCCACGCTCAGTCTGAAATGATTCTTGCCTCCCTAAGAACGAAATCTGCCGCTGCGTGAAGTGGAAAAGCATACTGTTAAACAGGATGTAAACGAAAAAGATCTTTCCCTTCCAGTTACTTGCTTTTCCTTGCTCCCAACACATGGCGAATGTATGAAGCGTGATCCACAACAAACCACCCGGCTTCAGCACGCGGCGAATCTCAGCTAAACTTCGGCGAAGATCCGTGTAAACCAGCGAAACGCGAGCAACCACCAGATCAAATTCGCCGCAGCGGAAAGGAAGAACTTCGGCTTTTGAGCAGGCAAAACAAATCTCGTTCGTCAGAGTACGCCCCAAGCGCAAAGCAGATAGATCGATGTCGATGCCAAATGTCAGCTGATGGGGATAAGCCGCAATCAATGTCTGCCCTGCCCCGCATCCTACATCGAGCACGCGGCTACTAGCGGGAACAGAAGGCGGAAGGATATGCGCGGGATGCGACGGGTCTTGCGCGATTTTTAATTCGCCAAGGTGATATTGTTCGCTCAAGCTCTAACTAGTGTATGTCGAGCGACATGTTTACGACCTCAAATTCGAAGCGCTCCGGCGGTAAACAGGAAATCGGGCTCGGTGTCATGTCGAACCAGGTCCGGTACGCCGACTGCGCCACGCTGTTGTTCAAGTAGAACAGGAACTGGTCTGAGCAGCAACGAATGGGCGGCATTTGCCGGAAAGCCAGCCTTAACCCTACCGCTTTCTCGAGCGTCACGCCTTTCGTTTTGACAGCCTTGTCTTCCAGCAGCCGGACAAAGCTGCTGCGCCCCGCATGCGGCCACACATCGCTCCGAAGCAGGTTGCGCAGTTCCATGCGCGCGCCGAAGGTGATCTCGCATTGCCGTATCCATTCGACCACGGCATCACCCCAGTGCCAGTGACTCAGCAGGCCCAAGTACTGGTCCACTAAATTCAGAGCCAGATCCATTTTTCGCCGCTCAACGGTTTCATCGTTCGCCATTACGTCGAACGGAATGGACGGCACCATATCCTCTTGCTCGACCATTTCCGCGGCGACATTCATCATTCTGTCCAGCCGTTTTGTATCGGGCACAGTTTTCACCAGCAGCGGCGGTAACGCATGCGTTTTACCGCCCGGCACTTCCACAAACTTTCGATCACCGACGATATCCATTAGCAGCCTCACTAACTTCTATCGACAACCAGGTCGACTTACCTATCTAAGAGACGAGGTATTAATCCTAAAAGTTGCCCCGCCCGCAGATATAACAGTTTAGTAACAAATTATTGCAAAATGTTTCAAGGGGACCCTTCTTTTTAGCAGCAGACTCCCCTAAGCGCCAGCGTAGTACCACAGGATCGTCAGGTTATTCTTGGGACGTATGTGTATTTCGGGCCTTTCCCTTGCGGCCCTTGCATCTCTGGTTTTAGTACCCTCCGTCCTCACTGCCGCGCCTGCCTCTTGCACGCAGGGTGCTAAAAGTTTCTTGCCTTGCGAACTGACGTACACCTATAAGCCGACTGGTGTATCCCCTTATCGTGAAGAACTGCTCAGCGTGGAATTCCGATCGCCTCGTGCAACTACGTATCTGCTGCGCGCTTTTCCATCGGGCAGCAACACTCTTCGGATTCGCTTTACCCCGATAGAGACCGGCACATGGACGTATCGAGTCTCAAGCTCGATTCACGAGCTGGACGGCCAGGAATCCACTTTTAGCGTGGCTGATAACGGACTTCCGGGATTTGTCAGCGTTGCTAATGTCCGGCACTGGCGCACGACAAACAAGCAGCCGCATCTCTGGTTGTCCGCAGATGTACCGTTTCTCGAACTTGACGCACCAGGATTTGCCAATTTCCTGCAAGCGCGGAAACGCGACGGGTTTACTCACTTACGAGGACCGCTGCTCACTTTCGCAACTTCCGTGAAACCAATGCTGTCGAATGACGAGCCCAACCCGGCGTATTTCGAGGCGCTTGACGGTCGCATTCTGGCTGCCATCGATAGTGGTTTCGTTTTGGATCTGATCCTAGCTGATGATTCGTTTATGAAATCGGGTGGTTTCGGGGAGTGGCAAGCCCGCGACCCGCTGCTTCGTTATCTCATTGCCCGGTATAGCGGATTAAATATCACTTGGCAGGAAATTGCCCATTTTGAGGATCGCGCCGGTTCGCGGGATCTGCTGAAAGAAATCGGTTCGACTCTGGCGAAATACGACGCTTATCAGCATCCCCGATCTTCGGACGCCCGTGTGTCCTCTTCCCCGCTTCTTCCAGACGGCTGGATGAATTACCTGATGGAAGCCTCACCGAATCCGGAAGTAGGCGCGGTAGAGCATCAGTTTACGCATCAGCCGCAAATTCATGTGATTACCGCCACTGATGCCGACACGTTTCGCCATGAGCTTTGGAATTGTACGACCAATGGCGAATACCCGGCCGCTTCCTACGCTTCTCTACAGAATGAGACAAATGTACGCACCCTTCAAATCTGGTCCAAAATTATCGCCAATACCCGGCATTGGGAACTGGAGCCGTATTTCGATGTTTCCGGCGCTCGCGCGGTTGGGCTGGAGGAAGTGGAATACCTCACCTATGCTCAAACGCCGGGCATTATCGAGATTAGTCTTCCTAAGCACAAGTACAATCCGTTTTGGATCAATCCGGCCACGGGCGAGGAACTGCCGTTAAAAGACTACCGTGGCGAGACGTTCAGCCGACAGACACCTGATAACAACCATGACTGGATTCTCCAGGTTCCCCGCGAAGGCCGCAAAGAATCGATGCTGCGGTCGTACCGTTTTGAGTCTGTCGATGCGCCGGTGCAAGAGGTTGAAAGCGATCCCGCGAAAATTCCGTTCGCGGTTGTGGACCCGAAAGGCGATGAACTGAACTCACAGATCCCCACTCCGTTCCAAGTCAAAATTACGCGCGCCAACCGTGCCAGCCGCTTCATGCAGTACTTGTGGTGGGGCGAAGTAGTAGCTGGCGGCGAAGGCGCTCGTCTTTTGGGGGCGGGTTCGTCCGGTAATCTCGTGATCCCTAAAGAATTGTTGAAGACCCCCGGCGCTAACCTGAATCTTCGTATTCAGGCCATTAATGCGAATGGCAAGGCTTATGAGATTGATAAGGTTTACCGCTTGGTTCCCTGATATCCGTGACTATTCTCGCGCTTGATTTGACTTCTGAATACGGCAGTCTAGCGATCCGCCGCAACCGCCGCACGCTCCTCGAACAAAGCATTCATTCGCCGGATGGTTTCGCTCACCTGGTTTTTTCTGCCATTGATGAGATCCTGAGCCGGGCGGGAATCAACCTGGCTGAGATCCACTGCTTTGCTTCAGCGAGCGGCCCTGGCGCTTTCACCGGCGTTCGTGTGGGGCTCTCTGCGGTGAAGGGCTTGGCCGAAGCTCTGGGCAAGCGGGCGATCGGCGTTTCTAATCTTCGGGCGTTGGCTTCCTTTGGTTCCTCGCCGTTGCGAGCGGTTGTTCTGGATGCCCGGCGTGGTGATGTGTTTACAAGCGTCTATGACGCTGACCTCCATC
>JBJMGL010000304.1:0-1697 GCA_045807985.1 Bryobacteraceae bacterium | reverse complement strand
TCATCCCGATCGCGTAATTTCCGAAACCGGACACATCACCAAGGGCGAGCTCGCCGAATACTATGCCGCAGTAGCTTCATTGATCCTGCCGGAAATCGCACACCGCCCCTTGAGCCTGCTGCGCTGCCCGTCCGGCATTGACAAACAATGCTTTTTTCAGAGAAACCCCGGCCGCGGCTTGGGCGCTCACATCCGAACCTTTGAGTTCAAGAACAAAGGCAAAACGTATGAATATCTTTACATTGAAAATGAACAAGGTCTGCTGGAAATCATCCAGATGGGAGGCATCGAACTTCATCCATGGGGAGCACGTGTGGATGCAATCGATTATCCCGATCGCATGATTTTCGATCTCGATCCGGCTCCGGAGCTTCCGTTTGAGGCGCTGAAGCTGGCCGCCCGGGATTTGAAGCAACGCTTAGCGCAGAAGGGATTGGATTCGAAACTCAAGTGCACAGGAGGGAAGGGATTGCATGTCACGGTTCCCCTTGCCGGAAAGGACAAATGGGCTGCCGTAAAGAGTTTTGCCGGCTCGTTGGCTGACGAGATGGTGGCTGCCGCACCGGATGCCTATATCGCCACCATGAGCAAGGCAAAGCGAACTGGCAAGATCTTCATTGATTATTTCCGCAATGACTATACGGCTACGGCTGTCGCGGATTACGGAGTGCGCGCGAGGCCAGGTGCGCCGGTTGCGCTGCCAATTGACTGGAATGAATTGAAGAAGCTGCAATCGGCGAATCAATTTACGATGAAGGATGTGTTGGAGCGGGCAAAAAACAAGCGAGCCAAGTCGCCGGTCCCGCCGCAAACGCTATCTCCCGAAAGCTGAGCCGTCAGCGTGAGCAAGCGGGATCTCAATGGCGGATAACGCCCACAGCTTGAGCAACGCGGAGACTGCGGATCGCCTGGCAAGGCTCGCGCACTTGCTTTCGGCGCAAAAAGAAGACCCGTACAAAGTGCGGGCTTACCAAAGAGTCGCAGCCAAGATTCGAACCCGTATGGTCAAAATATCTGTCCGTTAACAAATTCAGTAGTTTAGACCGAACTCGTAACGGCTGTTACGCGGTACTTGCACGCCCGCCGGTATCCAGCTGTAACCCTGACGTAACGTGCTTCCACCAAAGACGGAAGTTTGATGACTTCACAACGACACGGAGTTTTGATTAGAGACACGAGTTGTTTGACCTCAGCGTCTTGCTTCGGAGGACGTAAGGCGACTCCGACATGGTGAGGCTTCTGGGTGAGGATCTACGGTTTCGCGTTCCGGCTATTCTGTTTCCGCCACGTGGCTACAGGCTTGGACTCAAGAAACTGGGACGTGGTCGCTCCACACTAGTTGTAATTGTAAGAACGGGCTGATCTCGGAGGATGTACGGAAATCTTCAGTTCTCGTTTCCTTCCGGGTGGACCCAAAGTGTGGATTAGGGGAGCGCGGGTGCCAAGCACGTTGGTTGCCCCGGGGCTGTGACCTGTCCGGCACGCTCCCTTTGGGCCGCTTCGGAGGGAGCGGCTTCAAAACATATTGCCCTAACCCGTGACGATTCGCACGCGCACTAAGCCCGCTACAGTACCGTCCTGGTGCTAACGGTCATTGCCTTCGTTCACTGATTCGTAATCGGCAGCCACCCAACTGGTGTCTCCCGGCGGCTGACTTCGGCTCGGGCCAGTTCGACTCTGAACCTGCGGTACATTTC